>SABV01000017.1 GCA_009928855.1 Erysipelotrichia bacterium
GGCGGCGTATGGTTATGCTCTGTGGTATGTCTATTGAGCTGGCGAGCTTGCCGAGTTTCTGGTGCAGTTCTTGCGGTTTATTACGAGTTCTCCGAGGGGGTGGGGGATGTGTCCAATTTGAATTCCCGCCAGTTCGTCGCGTATTTTGTCACTGCAGTCTGATTTTATAAGGCTGTCAGCCTTAATTTCGCTGCCGCTTACAAGAGCTGTTGATTTGAATGATGTGATTGAACTATGCCCGGAACCTTTATTGATGGCTGCGGTTGAAGAACTGCACAAGCCAAGGCTTATGCCGCAGAATAACATCATGATGCAGGTTTTACGCATTTGCAGCTTTATACGCACTTAATCACCCTATCTTCTCAGGTTATTTGCCGTCTGGAGCATTGTGTCGGCGGTTTGAATGGTTTTTGAGTTCGCTTCGTATGCACGTTGCGCTACGATCATGTTTACCATTTCTTCGACGACTTTTACGTTTGCCATTTCTATGAAACCTTGCGCGATTTCGCCAAATTCTTCGGTGCCCGGAATGCCGACTGCGGCATCGCCAGAACTGCCGCTGGGAATATAAAGATTTTTGCCGATAGACTTGAGTCCGGCCGGATTAATGAAGTTTGCGATTTCAATCTGCCCAAGAACTTCCAGGTCTGACTGATTCGGCATTTTGGCGGCAATAATCCCTGAAGATGTAATGTTTATACCAATTGCTTCACGTGGCATTGTGAAGCCTGGAATAACCGTGTAGCCGTCAGATGTGACGATGGTTCCGTCATCCGAGAGTTTCCATGCGCCATCGCGTGTATAAGCAATATCGCCATTCGGCATCTGAATCTGAAAGAACCCTTTTCCTTCAATTACTACATCGAGAGGCTGTTCTGTCTGTTGAAATTCACCCTGACTGAACATTCGCTGAGTTGCGACGGGCCTGACACCGTGGCCCAGCTGAATGCCAACCGGGTAAGTGTTACCGCTCGCAATTGGAGCACCAGGCTCGGCAATCGTTTGATACATCAGATCCTGAAAGTCGACCCGGCTCTTTTTAAACCCCGTTGTAGTAACGTTCGAAAGGTTGTTCGACACAACGGCGATGTTGGTTTCCTGACCTTTCATGCCAGTTGATGCAGACCACAATGCTCTCATCATAGGCTTTTATCCTCCGGTTCTTTCAGATTGACCGTCAGCGCCTGGTGGCGCCAACAGAGTTAACGGCCTTGTCAAGCAGACCGTCGTGCGATTGAATAACTTTTGAATTGGCTTCGTAGGCTCGCGAAACTTCGATCATGCGAACCATTTCTTCTACAAGACTGAAATTGGGTTTTTCGACATAACCGCTTTTTACATTGCCTTCGGCGCGTGTAACTTCGCCGTAAGCTCTGACGAAGTTGTTGTCGCCTTCTTTGCGAAAAGCTTTGCGATCGGCAGCCATGCCGCGAACAATTCTGAATTGTGCTGCGCCGTCTACGACTACACGCCCTTCTTCGTCGATAACGGCCTTCTGACCCTGTGCAATCTGAATTCTTTCGAGATTGCTGCCGGGCGTGCCGTCTTCATTAAGAATATTTGTTTGGTTTTCTTCATTAACAGGTTCGCGCTCTGCCAGAACGTAATCACCATTCATTGTGGTCAGAAAACCTTCATTATTGAGCGTTAAAACACCGTTTCTTGTAAAGCGTATGCCTTTTTCGGTTTCGACTACAAAAAAGTCTTTTTCATCTTCAAGTGCCAAATCGAATTCATTGCCGGTGTATTCCATTTTGCCCGCTTTAAAATTGGTGAATGTTTCATCGAGAATTACGCCGGTTCCGAGTTCGCCAATGCGTGGAAATTTATAGAAGGGACGTGGCGGGTAAAGAGTGCCGTCATTTACTCTTCGCACTGCCATGGTTGGCAGTTCCTTGAAAATACCCGTATCTTGTTTAAAACCCACTGTGTCGACGTTGGCAAGGTTGTTGGCAACCATGTCCTGACGTATGCTTTCGCATAACATTCCGGCTGAAGACGTGTAAATGCCTCTTATCATTGTTTTTCACCTGTTGAAGAATATCTTCTGCAGATATCTTCGGGTTTACATCTGCCAATAATTTTCAGAGCTTCAGCTCCAATCGGATTGCCGCCAAATGCCAGCTCGTGTGCCACCTGTGAATGAAGACATTTGACGCCCCTGAAGTTTCTGCTGCCGGCAACTGTCGTTTCTTTGAGAATTTCAGCCATGTGTTCGGGCAGATCGCCAGGGTAAATGCTTCTAGCCATTTTGATTCTTATTTCAGCAATTTCTTTCTGGCCGCGCAGATACGTTTCTCTAAATTCTTCGTCTGTGTCCAGGCGCTGAGAGAAATGTCTTACGAGACCATCTTGCTCAAGAAGTGCAATTTGAAGCTTCAATCGTGGGCATGTCAGCCAGAGAAACGCTGGGAATGGTTTCCATATACCGTCTTCTAAGAAGACCGGGTTAGCGAGCAAAACCTGGGGGGTTCCATCCGGACACCATGTTTTTACCGTAAATGGTGAGCGTGGAGCTCTGCCAAGCAGCTCCAGGGCTTTCTGATAAGCATTTGCGTTTTCCGGATTCATGTCTGCCAATTTTTAATACCTTCCCTAAATAAGTTATCGGCAAAAACTTTGCCGTTCATTAGGGATAATTAAATTTTTCTTTCTCAGAAGACTCATCGACAGTTTGCGCATTTTGCCTGAGAGTTTTTTGCACAAATTTTATATTTTGGGTTAAAATGCACTATCTTAGCAGGGAGCCTTTTATGGGTCTTCGTTATTTAACAGCAGGTGAATCTCATGGTTCGGCTCTGAGCGGTATTCTAGAAGGAATGCCGGCCGGCGTTGAACTGACGCAGAATGATTTTGACCTTTTGCTTCAAAGGCGCCTGTCAGGTTATGGTCGTGGCGGCCGCAGTCGTATCGAAGCTGACCAGGTCGAAGTATTGAGCGGTGTGGTTGGCGGAAAAACTATTGGCAGCCCGATCGCTCTGATGATCAGAAATGCTGATTTTGTAAATCATTCGCGTTATATGCATCCTTTTAATGCTTCTGTCGAAGATGGGCGTATTACGGTGCCGCTTCCGGGACACGCAGATCTTGCAGGAACTCTTAAATACGCTTTTGATGATTGTCGCCCGGTTCGAGAACGTGCCTCTGCCCGTGAAACTGCCATGCGTACCGCTTTGTCGGTTCCTGCACGCAAGATGCTTCAATTTCTGGGAATTGGTTCAACCGCTTTTGTTGAGAGCATCGGTGGCGTCAGGTCTTCTATAGATTACACCGAAGACCCTGCTAAGATTGCTGCTGCAGTGCTTGGCAACGGCGATTCTTTTTTGACGCCCGATGCAAATATACAGAACTCCTGGAAAAACATTATCGATCAGGCGCGCAGTCAGAATAAAACTCTGGGCGGCACTGGAGTTGTCGTTTTTTATAATTTGCCTGCCGGTCTGGGCAGCTATACACATCATGATCGCCGATTGGATGGTAAACTCGCTGCTCTCGTAATGAGTATTCCGGCTGTTAAAGCCTGCGGATTCGGTTTTAATGACATCGGCTCCGGGGCTGAAGATCAGGCTTCTGATGGCATCTTTTACTCTGCCGGTGAGGGTTTTAAACGCACCGGTAATGTCGCCGGTGGCCTGGAAGGTGGCATGACCAATGGTCAGCCCCTGATAATACGCTTTTACATGAAGCCACTGCCGGCGAATTCCTCAATGGATTCGGTTGATTTGCAGACTTTGGCTTCGGCAAAGCCTCAGCATTATCGTTCAGACGTTGAAGCCCTTGCTGCTGCGTCTATAACGGCAGAATCTGTCGTAGCATTGCAGCTGGCTTCTGAAATTCTTGAGGTAACAGGTGGAGATAGCCTTAAAACCATTAGTGAACGGATGGTCAGGTTGTCTGAAACTCATCGTTGTTGAAGCAATAAAAAAAGGGCCGCCTAGTTTTTGAGGCAGCCCTTCCAGAGTCGGAGCTGGTTAGAAAGAAGTATCGAAAGCGTTGTCGAACGAATCGTCGATAGTTCCGGCCGGCTGAGCAGAAGCGGCGTTCGCTACTGGATTCATGCCTGTTTCAGGAATCAGAGAGGTCGGAGCAGAAGATTCTATGCTCTGAGCAATGATGTGCGGAGTGATGAGGATAATAAGTTCCTGTGACTGGCCTTTTTTACCCTTGAAGCTGAACAATGATTTGAGTATCGGGATGCTGCCGAGCAGAGGAATCTTGTTGTTTTCCTTGCCTTCTTCATCTCTGATCAAGCCGCCGATGAGGATTTCTTCACCGTCTCTTACACGCACAGTTGTTTTGGCTGAACGTGTGCCGATTACCGGATACATGTTGTTGTTAGACCACGATTCAACGAAAGATACTTCAGGTTCTGCGTCTACAGTGATGTAGCCGTCGTCATTAATGCGTGGAGTGATTTTGAGTTTGATACCTGTATCTTTTTCTTTAGGAGGCTGGTCAGCGCCGCCTGGGTAGATAACCTTGGTGCCGACAATGATCTCAGCTTCTTGACCGTTAACGGCAGAGATTTTGGGGTTACTGAGAACCTTGGTTTCGCTGCGTTTTTCAAGAGCGGCAAAAGTTGCTTTGAAGAGCAGGTTATCTCTGTAGAAGTCGCCCAGACCAAACATATCACCCTGCTGTCCGGTGAAGGGCTCTTGATAGAGGCCTGAGTCGGGGTTAACAGCGAAATATTCCTTGGTAGAGAGAACAGGTAGAGCGTCAAATTCTGAATATGCCGCTTCCTGACCGGTTTTTCCTGTCCATTTGAAGCCGATGCTCTTAGATGCATCTGTTTTGACTTCAACGATTTTGGCTTCCATCATAACCTGATGAACAGGTGTGTCGATGGTTTCGATGAGCTTTTTGACTTCATCAAGCAGATCTTTGCCGCCTGATACGATTACCGCGTTGATGCGTTCATCGGTGGCAACTTTGACATCTTTTCTTATTGTTGATGAAATTACTTTGCTTACATCAGCAGCCTTGGCATACTGAAGCCTTTTGGTGATAGTAAGACCTTTTTCAAAGGCCTCTACCAGTTTCTTCTCATCAGCGAGAATCCAGGTGTTGCCAATTTTGCGAACTGCAAAACCGTTGGTTTTGGCAATAAGGTTCATGGCTTCTTCGTAATAAACGTCTGACATTTTTACGGTAACCTGGCCGCGAACGCTTTTTTCGGCGATAATGTTCGTTCCTGACTGCTGGGCAATGACCTTGATTATCTGGCGAATATCAGTATCGCGGAAATCAAGGGTAATGTTGTCTTCAGCTCTCGCAGAGCCAGGCAACAGCATTGCGACTGTCAGAGCCGCAAACAATAGTAATACGTTACTTCTTTTTCTGATGTAACCCGTGGAACTCATTATTCTATACCTCCGACCGGGAATGTCCGACAAGTAATTTCTCCGACAAATGCCTTTTAAGGTCTGTCAGGTGATACATCGACAAGTTTGATAAATTCATGAAGCAAATTCGTAACTTTCTTGAAAATTTTTCCGGGATTTTTGGTATCCCATGTTTCATAGTGTTTTTCTTATCGGAAAAAACGTCTGATTATTTATGATTATGATGAGAAAGCATTTTGATAAAAGCTGAAGGGTTTTTATCTACGGTTGCTTGTCGCTTTCTTCTGTATAAGTAACTGAAGAAAGATACCTGGGGCGGGTATCATTCTTTTTTTCCTCTATTTCGAGGGCGAAAGATTTGACGCCGGCAATCATGACGCACACAAGACTTACGATCCCCCAGATCATCCAGAAAATATTTCTTTTCATAAGCGCTCCTTGGCTTGTATTTCGGGTATAAAAAAACTGCATCAATTGGTTTTCCTGGTTTTCAGCCCGGGCCGTTGATACAGTTTTTTTGCAGAAACGACCTTGTCAGTCTTTTTCGTCGCCACCGATTTTAAAGGTATGGCGGCGCTGTTCTTTGTTTGAGTAAACAACTACACGGTCAGACAGTATGTCTACGACCTTAAATTTGCCTTCAACGATCTGATCCTTGGTCAAGGTGTATTCGTTGTTTTCGAATTTGACAACAGCCAGGCGCTGCCCTTCATTGCCAACTATACCGCTGATGAACAGGCGAATTGGTTTGACTGCAGGAGCAGCCGGCTTTGCGTCGGTTTTTGCTACTGGTCTGACAGTTCTGACCGGGGGAAGAACCACTTTTTTTTCTACTATTGGTCTAAAAGGGTCTTTTTTCGGGTTTTCTGTCGCGAAGGTGTATTTGCCGATAAGAGCGTCAACCTGGTCGGGTTCGCTCATTTTGCCTGTTTCACTGCTTCCGGTGTCTGCGCCGGATGGACTTTCGGCAACCATTCCATCGCCAAGATCCGCGGGTGTTTCATTGACAACATTGTCGCTTACAGTCTCACTTGCAGATTCACTTGCAGAAAGGTCGTCGAGACTGCCGAAATCTTCCAGGCTATCCTGGGCAAACAGCCGCGGAGCAGCAAGAAGGAATACAGCAAGACATGTGATTCCCAAAATTTTGATCGGGTAATGCGTCATAGTTTATTACCTCCTTTTGTCCGTTAGATGCCGCCGCCCATAATATAGACCTTGGCGCTTAGAGTAACGCTGAGAAGAGGGCTTTTGGTTTCGCGGTCAACTTCAGCAGAAACAGAAACATTCATCGAACCGGCAGCAAGATTGATGATCTTGCGTTTTTCCATTATGGTCAGAAAGTTGCCAATATCTTTAAAAGTGCCGAGAATTGTCATTTCAATCGGCAGTTCAGACCAGTCTTCGGCCCGAAGAAGGGGTGAAATGCGAATGTCCTGAAATTTTACCTTGAACTTGTTGGCGATGATTTCCGTTGAATCAAGAAGCTTGGGAACAACAGTGTTGAGCTGGTTTGATTCCATCTGCAACTTGTTTTTCTGCTCCGTCAGCTTTGCTATTTGAGCTTTCAACTGTGCCATTTCTTCTTCAATGTTAGCCAGTTGAGCCTTCTGACGTTCCAGGTCTTCTATGTCACCGGTGATTTTTTCGCCCTCTTCTATGAGAGGCTGATAGTAGTTCATGTAGAAAAGCACGCCTGCGCCGCTGGCAAGAACCAGAAGAAGTATTGTTACTACTACAAAGTTATTCATGTCTTAACCCTCCAGGTTCTTTTCGCCAAGGTCGCGTTTGATTCGGCAGTTAACTTCGAAGCGCCATACCGGCATTTTTTCGTAAATATTCTTGGTGGCACTGGTGAGAAAAACGTCTTCAAAGTGTTCGTGTCCTTGAAGCGCCTGAATGAACTGCTGGATGCCCTTGGTGAGCTGGCCGCCTGTTTTGGGCTCTTCAGCTCCGTCTTCATTGCATGAATAAGCGGTTATCTGAACGCGCCTGTCAGAATCTATGCGCAGGTTGGTTATCCAGACTGTTTTTTCAGGAACAACGCTGGTGAGATTGCTGAAAGCCTGTGACCATTGCAGCAAGGTGGCACCCGAAAGTTGCTTAAGCTTGGCAATGTCGGCTTCTACTTTGCCTTTTTCCTGCCGCAAAGAATCTTTGATGTCGAGTTTCGACTGCTCGCGGGCAATGTCGTCTTTCAATTCTTTGCGCTTTTCGATAAGCGAATCGTTCATGCCTTCTATGGCAAGTGTGCCCGCATAGAAGCCAGCACCAATGCCAACGAAACCAAGAACCAGGAAAATCAATGCAAACGGAATCTGAATGGGCTTCCGTCTTTTGACGGTTAATAGATTGATTCTAATCATATTAGTCTTCCACCACCCCTCTTAATGCGAGTCCGATGGCAACCGTGAACTGCTGCAGGTTGTTATAGAGCTCGTCAGGATCAGGTGCTGTGACTGCCGCAATTCCTTCGAGAGGATTGCCCATGTATACATCAACGCCCAGTTCATTGCTCAAAAAAGTGTTGAAACTCTTGAGATTGGAACTGCCACCTGAAAGAATAATTCGATGAATCAAAGGTTCGCGTGACTGTGCCTTGAAGTAGTCAAACGATCTTCTTATTTCTGAAGCAAGCTCTTCTACAGTAGTTTTGACTACCTCAGAAATTTCATTTCCTCCGGCATCGCCAATATTGACTTCAGCTTCTTCGATCTTGATCGTTTCAGCCTGGTCGAACTCCTGCTTCATTACATCTCTGATCATTTCGGTAATGTTGTTGCCGGCAATTGGAATGTTACGGGTGAACATCAGAACTCCGGCTTTCAATACCGAAATGTTGGTTGTTCTGGCCCCGGCATCGATGATAGCAACGACTTCGCCGCCTTCCTGAGTGCTTGCAGACTGCATAAAAGAATTCTCAAGAGCGTTGATAGCCGCAATGGTGTCTACGTCAACCATTTCCGGCGAAAATCCGGCGCTTTTGATAACATCTGTGTAAGAGTTTACAAGCTCTTTTTGTGCCACAACCAGAAGAATCGAATATTTGCCACCGCCATCATCTTCTTCCACTGTGCTGAGCACAGCGTGGGTAATGCTGACTTCGTCGATGGCATAGGGAACATACTGTTCCGCTTCAATTCTGACTGTCTGCTCAAGCTCTTCCGGTGACATAATCGGGAGCTTGGTAAAGCGCATGATTACGTTCTGTCCAGAAATTGAAGCGAAGCTTCGCTCCGGTTTGATCTTTTTCGTTTTCAGAATTTCCTTTATGACCGCTGAAACTGATTGTGCATCGCTGACAGAACCTTCTGCCATTGCATCAGGCGGCAATGGCATCATTCCGTAGTTAATCAGTTCAGGGCCAGAAGGAGTCTTTTTGAGCTGGACGATCTTTACGGCTGAGGTGCCGATATCGACGCCTACCGCTGTATTGCTCGCCCCAAAGGTAAACAAACCCATACGCTCTTCCTCCAAGTTTGCCCGGAATTATTTCCTCGACAGCTTAAAATTATAGATTGTCAGTTCTCTATCGACTTTTTTTTACGTAAATTTGAGCAAATTTAACTTAGTAATAACATTATTTTTCAATAGTCCAGACTTCTAAGTGCAACATTCGAATAATACAGGCCTAGAATCTGACGATAAGACCAGCTTCTTTTGCCAAGTTCTATGGCGCCAGACTGACAAAGCCCGACTTGATGCCCGTATCCACGACCAAATATTTCTATCTTGTCGAGACCACCACCGATGCGACCTGTATGACCGGCCTCTATTCTGGTCGGTATTTGCGGTGATTTTTCTGATGTCTGCGAATATTCTTGAGCCAGGCATGCAATTGTTTGCCAGCCACCCGCAGGTTTTTGTGCCCGTTTTATGCCTCTTGATGTCAGCACCAGCATTTGTTGCGGGCCGGTAGCTTTGTTGTCTCCCAGTGTGGTGACGATCATGGTGTTTTTGCGTGCAGCGAGCCTGGAACCAGGCATCGATGAGATGGCCGATTTGCTGGCTATCATATTTCCGCCGAGCTTTCGCTTGTTCAACACAAAGGTAGTGCTGGGCAGATTAAAAATGCGCCTGAAGGTGGTTCCCTTGACCCTGATAGAACCCTTTTCTGTGTCAAATACTACATTGTTGGCTCTGTCCATGTAAGAAGGCGATTCAACTTCAACCCCATAAAGCCTGCTGAAATTTATTTTCTCCTTTCGCAGCGCTGTTTTAAGATCGTCTGTGTCTATTGTGCGTGACCAGCGGTAGTTGCTGCCATCTTTGCAAAACTGGCAGACAACTCGACGCAGGTAGCTTCTCGGAGCGCCACCAAAAACTTTGTCGTTATCAGACGTCATGCCTCCGCAGCACGAATGGTACAGCGTTGCAATCGGTTCGCCTTCTGAAATCATTATTATTCCACGTGTGCCCATCACTGCCGGGGTTATGGTTGCACGTTCTGCGCTTACGCCAGAATATACCTGACAATGAGTAGAATCACAGATGTCAGCGCCTTCTGCTCCATGCTTGCCTCTGCTGGCGTATGCATAGGTGCGCGCTATGACAGTTTGCGCTTTTAAAGACTCTAAAGGTGAAAGTGACCCGATTTCGCTGCCAACAACGCCTCGCAGGTAATCTTCAATGCCTACGTGATTGATTGCCCGGGCTCCATTGGCTGTGAAAGCAATCTGCATGAATCCACGATAAGGTTTTTTGTTCAGCTCCAGTAGAGGTGTTTTTCCACGAAAAGACATGGTCTCGCCATTGTATTCGATCTTTCGTCTTTTTTTACTGCTGCCAGGCAAGGCCCAGTTAAAGGTTTCTCCTTTTTTAAAAGTTTTAACCCGTCTGCCTTTGCTGTTTTCCATCCAGCCACCTTCAGGAAAGCCTAACGATAGCTTGCTGTGGGTAGAACCTATTTTAACTCTTAATATTGGCTCGCGGCTTGCCTGGGTGGTGCTCTCAACTTTTTTGTTGGCAGGCCTGCTGCGGTGACGAGCGGCTTCAACCCTTAAGGGAAGGATCGCCAGCGAGAGCAGTATGACGACGGCAAAAAAAGGGTTTACGCCCGTCGAGAAGCAAAATTCAGTTTTTTTCTGCCTGCTTTTCAAAATTGCGCTTCCTTTCATTTGCTGCTGTTTGTTGTAACGCTTGTAATACCGGGCGGATTTAGAAATTTTTTGTCGTTTTTATAGCGGTCGTGCTCGCTGAATATACAGCCGCAATATTTCTGGCGATAAAGCTCATGTTGTCGCGCAGCTTCATAAGTGTCTCTAAAGCCGGGTCTGAAATCGATGTAACAGAAGTTTACGCCAAACTTTCTGCCGGCTTCATGCCCTGTTGCTATCAGTAAATCGTGATTCTGATAAGGGCTTATGAGAAGAGTCGTTGAAAAAGCCGAAAAAGAATTGTCTGCAGCCGCTTTTGCCACCGCTTCAATTCGCAACCGGTAACATACTGCGCAACGCTCCGGGCCATAATTTTCTGCCAGTGCTTTTAAAAAATAGTCGAGCCCGTAATTGCTGTTGCCGTGCAATACATTACAGCCAAGAACGTCAGCCATTTTCATGAATGAATTTCGGCGGTTATGATACTCGACAAAGGGATGAATGTTTGGGTTTTCCCAGAACAGGGCAATATTCCCCGAGCCCTCTGTTTTTTCAATGATCGGGTAAGATCCGGCAAGACATGGCCCGCAGCAGGCATGAAGAAGAATTGCCATCTGAATTATACCTTCTCTGTCATTCAGCAATGACTCCAGAAAGAGTCCAGTTTCGGGCCGTTTTTATTCTGACTTTAACATAAGAACCAATCAGCGCTGTGTCTCCGGGAAAATCGACCGAACGACCGGTGCGCGTTTTTCCGACCATGTGCCCTTCGTTTCTTGCTGCTGCAGACTCTACGAGAACCTCAAATTCGCGTCCGATCTGTTTGAGGCTTTCTTCAAGGCTGATACGGGTTTGAACTTCTATCAGTTTTGCCAGACGTTCTTTTTTGTCTTCTTCAGCAAGTTGTTCAGTCATAGCTGCGGCTTCTGTGCCAGCGCGTGGCGAATAATAATACATGAATGCCGATTCGTAGCGAACTTGTTCTACCAGTTCAAGAGTTTCTTTGAATTCGGCATCGGTTTCGCCCGGAAATCCGCAAATAATATCAGTGCTCAGGCTTGCATCAGGAATATATTCTCGGACCCTGTTGACTAAATCGAGGTATCGTTCGCGCGTGTATCCGCGTTTCATCAGTTTGAGTATGCGGTTTGAACCGGCCTGAACAGGCAGATGGTATTGCTCGCATACTTTGCTCAATGCAGAAATGCGTTTTATGGATTCATCGCTGAAATCGCGTGGGTGCGAAGTTAAAAAGCGTATCCACCTGATGCCGTCTATCTGTTCGATTTCTTCGAGAAGCTGGGTAAAGCCTTCCTGCAGGCCAAGGTCACGGCCGTAGGCGTTAACGTTTTGTCCAAGCAGGGTTATTTCGGTCACTCCTTTGCCGGCGAGGTCTGTGATGTAATCCCTGAGCTCAGTAATAGAGCGGCTTATCTCGGGGCCCCGGACATAAGGAACAATACAGTAAGAACAAAAATTGGTGCAGCCTCTGATTATATTTACCATGGCTGAAAAAGGTCTTGATAAAACAATTCCATCTGCCGATTCGCCGTCGAAGGCGCCTTTAGGGGCAAAGTTTCCCATGGTTTTTTCGTTGGCCGCTCGTTGCAGCAGTAGAGGAAGCTGCTCTATGTCATTTGGACCGAAGGCCAGATCAAGCATGGGGAGAATTTTAAACAGTTCTGCCTGCATGTTTTGAGCCATGCAGCCGGATACCCCTATTATCAGGTCAGCATTGCGTTTTTTCAGGCTTGCCAGCGACTGAACTCGCCCTATCAGTCTTTGCTCTGCGTGCTGTCTGACACAGCAAGTGTTGAAAAGTATCAGATCAGCTTCTTCTTCTTGTGAAGTTTCTGTGTAGCCAAGAGAGGCAAGAAGCCCACGCAGACGCTGAGCATCAGCCTGGTTCATCTGACAGCCAAAGGTGGTTAGCATGTATCTGGAGTGTGGTTTATTCATAGCCTCTTATTCTACCACACCAGTTGGCGTCTTCATAGACCCTTGCTTTAATTTGTCTTAGGCAGACAGCCCGCTCATGATGCTTGAACATGAGCGGGCTGTCTAACGGTTACTGTTTGGTGGCTTAGTTCTTTCTCAGTTCCTTAAAAAACTCTGATAGCTCCGCCATTGCTGCAAAAGTGTTTATTATGGCGCGACTAAGCTCTGTATCACCAGAGTTTTTGTGTGCAACCAAGTGTTTGGGGTTAGATTTTGCCATGACTTTGTATTTTGCCTGTTACTCTGAATCCGGAAACTTTTCCAGGTTGCCGGGGCCAACAGTGTATATACCCGTTACCTTGTCATTTTCAGTGTCGTCACTGCCACAACCGGTAACCAGAAGCGGCATTAACATGATTGCTGTCGCAAACAACATCCACAAGTATTTTTTCACCTGCTTTGCTCCTTTGCTTGTGTCTTGGCGTCTTTATCGGCAGGTGTGTGACTTTATTTTATATAAACCTGTCGAGTTCTTTAAAATTACAGGGCACCTGTTACAAGACGTGGCAGACACGATTGTTTGCGAACAAATTTTGACCGCTGATTAATGGCCTTTTAGTAAAGCTTTTTCAGTTTTGCTCCAGGGTAGTAATGCGCCAGTATCGTGTTAAATTTATGCCCTGCAAGCGCCATGCTTTGTGCCCCTGTCTGGCACATCCCGACGCCATGACCCCAGCCTGCGCCCGAAAACTCTGCACCGGTTATAAACCCCGATGGGTCGCGCTGCCAAATGACCGTAAAAAAAGAACTGCGAAGCCCACCCAGCAGTTGACGTATCGGTAGTTCTTTGAGAATAGTTTTTTCGCCATTCTCACCAGTGATCTTCATGCTTATAATACGTCCCGAAACCTCTCTGATAAATGAGCCTATTTCTTTGATCCTGCCAATCGCGGCAGCAGCTTCTACTTTGTGCCAGTCTGCAGAATTTAAAACCTTTTTCCATCTGAATTTATCGGCGCCTTCAACATTAGCGGTCGAGCACCAGCATGCAGGAGGGCTCAAAACAAAGTTAGCTGCTGTTTTTTCGTCTGTTAAATCGATTTCGGACTGGGTTATGCAGTCAGAGACCCCTTGCAGGTGGGGGTCTGGGTTAGATGTCCAGATACTATGATTTGCAGAAGAATGACCACCGCAATTGGCTCCATAAACAGCGTCAAGAATGCCACCTTCGTGATTTTGCATGAGTTGGCCTCGCGTACACCTGATGCTGGCAGCAATAGCCTTGTCTGTAGCCTGTATTCCTTTGTAAACCTGGCAATGTTGCTCAGAACAAAAATCGTAGCCCTCGTTCAGGTGTCTGACACCCTTCTTTGAAAGCATTTCGCCCCTTGCTGCCACTGCCTGTGCCTGCAAAGCAGCAGGCGGTGCTTTGGCAGAAATTTCAGACGGCACGATTCCGATTATCAATTTCTCCAGGTCGGTATGTTCGACACAGTCCAGCAGGTCTTCTGCTCCCCAGTTTATTGTCAGCTTTTCTGCAAAGTGTCTGTCTTCAAAACCATGCCAGCTGTAGCCCTTTGCAAATTCGGCCTTTTTAAGTGTGGTAAACTTGTTCGCGACCAGCTGTATGCCTGAAGTTGAATTTATCAGAGTTTGTTTGCCGGTTGTAAGTTTTATATGACCGGTAGCCAATTTGATATTTTCGATAAACACCCAGCTTGAAATATTGTCTGTCGCAAGTTTGTTCTGTTGCTCGCAAGCCTGGGTTTCGTTCTCAAAAATACCGACTCCGACAAAAACTATCCGGTTGTCCGGGTAGCCCAAAGAGGGCAGGGCGCCTGCCTGAAAACGGTGAGTTTTGAATGCTTCAAACTTTTTTTCTATAGCATTGAGCAGTTCTGGTTTGTTTATGCCGGCAGAGCCAACCATCAGATGGTAGCGGCGCAGGGCTTTTGCTTTGATTGTGCCGTCGATTCTGTAAAGTTTGCCAGGCTGAATTTTGCCTGATTTTTTGCCGCTGACCCATGTGCCACCATCGGGCATTACGAATTCCAGGGTCTTTTCATATTGAGCGACTCTTATTTTTACCTGCGGCACTTCTGCTGAGACGGGTTTCAGAAACAATGCGAGCAATATGCCCAGACAAATTGCGGTCGCCCGAAATGTTTTATTCATAATCGATCTCTCCGAGAGCTTTGTATAGCACCCCGCCAGTTTGTTGTAATTTGATTTTTCCCTGTTTTACATTCAGATCCGATTTTGCAAGCAGTATGGCCAGCTTGACATCGCCCTCAGCTTCTTCCAGACGTGCTTCGGCAATGTAATTAGGAACCTGGGCGCCCTCCATGACAATTCGCAATGCCCGTTGACGCAACTTTTGGTTGGTTGCCATTACATCGACCATCAGATTTTCAAAAACCTTGCCGATTCTGATCATACTGACACTGGAGATAATATTTAAAACCATTTTGCAGGCAGTGCCGCTTTTAAGACGCGTCGACCCTGTGATTACTTCAGGACCAACAACCGGGTTGATCAGAATATCTGTCTTCGGAAGTTCACCGTAAGGATTGCAACAAAGAAGAATCGTGCCGGCGCCGATCGACTTTGCGTAATCAAGCCCTCCCATTACATAGGGGGTGGTTCCTGATGCAGTGATGCCTGTAACAACATCGCATTCCGAGAGTTTTATTGTTTCCAGATCTTTGCGACCCGCTTCCACGTTATCTTCGGCATTTTCTATCGCAGCTGTCAATGCTTTTGCTCCGCCTGCTATAAGACCGACGACCATTTCGGGTGAAACGCCAAAAGTTGGCGGACATTCTGACGCATCAAGGACTCCAAGGCGTCCTGAAGTGCCGGCACCTATGTATACCAGTCGCCCGCCTTTTTTAAAAGCGCCTACCACCATTTCTACTGCCTGAGAGATACTTTCGGCACATGCTTCGACCGCCCTGGATATGGTCATATCTTCGTTTATGAAGTATTTGACGGCATCCCGTGTCGGTACTCTGTCGATATACATGGTTCTGGGGTTACGTGTCTCTGTCAGGGCCTGAGGTTTTTCATTGTTTGCGGCGTTTTTATCGCTCATCAGTCTGCTCCCGTAAAAGATTTCGTAATATTCATCGCCTCATCGTTCGATTCGGCAAATACTATCATTGGTCCGTAACTTAGATCAAAAGCCGCGCGGTGCATGTTCAGCAAAAGCCCGGCTTCAGCGCATGAATTTTCGACAAGACCGTAAAAAGCGGGCCAGCTTTTCCATAGACCACCCGAACCGCATAATTTTGCAGTGTTATTGAACCCTGTCTGCTCAATAACGCGTTTTAATGTCGCAATTAACGCTCTCAGAGATTCTTTAAGCAGCAACGCCGCGTTTCTATTTCCCGCATCGTGTGCCATCGTAAAAATTTTCGAGTATGAGCCCAGTTTAGTTTGCAGAGCACCACTCTGATAAAGGTCATCTATTATTTGTTTGCGCTCAATGCGTTCGTGTTCGCGCAGATACGCCTGTGCAAAATCTTCAAAACCGCTTTCACCCTCGGCATGACGAAGAAGTGCCTGCAGAGCTTTTCGACCTAAATATGCCCCGGAAGGAGTTTCATCCAGCAGATAACCCCAGCCACCGGCTTTTACACATGTTTTGCCTCTTTGGGCATAAACGACAGAACCGGTGCCGTTGATAGAAAGTATGCCATCGCTTCCGCCCAGAGAAGCCGCGTGATTGCACCGATAGTCTGCATAAACATTGACGCTCTCGGCCTTTGTGTCGAGTTGTAGAAGAAGATGACGCAACTGTTCGGTTGCCATGACATCGTCGCCTCCCGCTGCGCCTATCAACCAGTGATGTTGCTGCCCGCCCCATGCATCGGCGACCGAGGCAAGCTTAAGGCATATATTATGCAGGGAATTTTTGTCGATTGTTCTGAGGTTGCCTGCCGGCAGCGTGAAATTGCCATGTTCGCGGCCGGCCTCCAGGCAAACGCCTTTTAGTTCTGTTCCGCCCCAGTCGATGCTTATGAAGGTTCTGCTCATTGCAAAGCTCCTTTGCGCATTCCCTCAAGCATGTAGCGTGAAAAAAACATAAAAACTGCGACCATCGGTAATGCTGCCATCGTGGCACCAGCCATAAGCAGCCCGTAATCCATCATCTGCTGATCCTGCAGTGTCGAAAGGCCTACAGTCAGCGTGTAGTATTTTTCGCTGTTTAAAGTTATCAATGGCCATAAAAAAGCGTTCCATTGGGTAATGAAGGTAAAAATACCGGAGGTAGCAAGAATTGGCTGTGAAAGCGGAAAATAAATTTTACTGAAAATCTGAAATTCTGAGGCGCCGTCTATCTGGGCGGCCTGAGACATCTGGAGCGGTATGGAATCCATATACTGGCGCACCATGTAGATTCCGAACGGTGCGGCCATTGCCGGCAATATTACCGACCACAGGCTGTCTATCAGACCCCACTTTGCCATGAACAGGAACAGCGGTAACATTACAATCTGTCCTGGCACCATCATGGCCGCCAGCATTATCATAAAAATGCCTTCTCGCCCCTTAAAACGGCCAACCGAAAACCCAAATGCTGCCAGTGCATTGAATATCGTCTGCGCAATGGTTATTGCTGCCGAAACCAGAAAAGAATTTATTGTCCAGCGTAGAATATTTCCGGTTGCCAGCAATACCCGAAAATTCTCTAACGAAAACTCCCCGTAGCGTGGTGGCCGTGCCGATATGGCTTCGGGCGAGGTAAATGCGGTGACAAGCATCCACACCAGCGGCCCTGCCGTAAGCGCAAGTCCTGCAAAAAGCAGTGCCATTACTGTATAATTGACAACGCGGCATTTCATGCGAGGTATTCAACCTCCTTACTTGCGAAGCGCTTTTGTACCAAAGTTATGATAAGTATCATGACAAACAGAATCAGCGCCATTGCCGATGAAAGGCCGAAGTCAAAATCGCGGAAAGCCGATGTGTAAATTCTGTATACAACAACCTGGGTAGAGATGCCAGGACCGCCGTCGGTAAGCATCAATACCTGGGCGAAAACCTGTAACGCCGCTATGGCACCGGTAATCATCAAAAAGGTTGTGGTTCCGCGCAGCAGTGGCACGGTTATGTGCCACCATTTGCTGAAAGATCCTGCGCCTTCCAGTTCTGCTGATTCATAAAGTGAATGCGGAATATTTGCCATTGATGCCAGGTATATCAGCATCGCTCCACCGGGAGACTTAAGTATGCTCGCCAGGATAACTGAAAAAAATGCAATGTCGGGGTCGGTGAGCCAGCCGACCGGGCTCATTCCAAACAGGTGCAGTGTTGAATTGAACAGCCCGACCTCGCTATTTAAAAGCCAGCGCCACACCATTGTCAGAACGACGACTGAAGCTACGCCGGGCAGGTAATACGCCGCTCTGAAAAAAGACTTCATTCTGCCCTTCATTCCGTTAATCAGACTGGCGACGATGAGTGCTGTAAAAACATTGGCCGGAACCACCACCAGGCTGTAGATAAAGGTGTTATAGCAGGCTTTAATAAATTTTGGATCTTTAAAGGCTCGCAAAAAGTTTTCTATTGTGTAGCCGCCGACTTCTCCTATTCGATAATCTCTGAATGCCAGCAGAACGGCATCGGCAAGAGGGTAGAATAGAAAAAGTCCGGTGATGCTGACAGCGGGAACTATCATTATCAGATGGGCCTGCCGCGAAAGCAGGGCAAAAACCATTGCCAGAACTGACAGAATCGCGACTGATATGGCAAACCAGCTGCTTTTTTTCATATCTTCGCTCACAGAGCCCGGCTCAGTCTCTATTATGCGTCTTATGCGCTGTCCGGCTTCGCTCATTGCCTGGTTGGCTGGCATTTTCCCTAAAATAGCCTGCTGCAGAGCAGATTCGAACTCTTCATCTATTTGCGCCCAGCGGCTGTCGGCAAAAACCAATTGCCCTTCCTGCAGAATTTTCCATGCGGCAGACATGTGGCGATCTGCTGCGTAGATGTTTCCTGAACTGTGCCTGGTCGGAAACTGCGTGTAATGCGCGAGATCGCGCTGGTTTTCGCCGCTGGTCAGAAATCTGGAAAGCTCCATTGCCATTGCAAGTCGCTTTTTATCAGGTGTTTTGAACACGTAAAACCCAGAAGTTCCCAGAAAAGAGCCGCTTGGTCTGCCCGGTTCGGCCGGAAAATGCACTACTTCGAAATTCATCGGGAATTTGCTTGTCAAGGCTTTGATTCCCCAAAGTCCAAAGGCGGCGGCGGCAATTCTGTGTTCGGTGCCAAAGGCGGTCCAGATGTCGTTAGACGTGCGCCCACCGCTGTCTGCAGGTATGATCTGTTGTTGCTGAAGATTTTTAAGCCATTCAATGCCGCGTAAAAAACCGGGAGTATCGGCTGTGTATAAGCCTTCGTTGTTTATTATCGTGCCCCCATAAAGCATCAGAAAGGGAAAATTTGCTGTTTCATCTTTCTGAAAATATACTCCGAGGGGAAAATACCCCTGTTTGCCGGCGAGATATGATTTTATCTGCGTCATTTTGCCGACAAATTCATCGGGGGTCCACCGGCCTTCTATTGGGAGCTCTACGCTTGCCGATGCGAATATGTCTCTGTTAAGATATAGCAACTGGCCACCCATATACCATGGCCAGCCGTAAATTTTTCCTTTTACTTTGAATGCCTGAAGCGCGCCAGGTAGATAGTCGTTTCTGTCTTCTGCGGTAAGGTATTCGTCTACCGGCTCGATTAAATTTTCTCTGATAAACAGCAGAGGTACGGTGCCCGGGGCAATGTCTGGGTTGTTGCCGCTGATCGCCGCAATTTTAAGCTTTTCGTGGCCGCGTTGCCATGTGAGTTTGGTTAGCTCGACGCGTACGCCCGGGTGCATTTTTTCAAAGTCTGCAATTTTTCTGCTGATCCATGTAAAGCGATCAGTAGTTTCACCAGTTTCGAGCCATCTTGGAAAGTCCCATATTTTTATTAGCATTTCGGCCGCAGATGGCGCTGAAAATGAGGTAGTAAATAGGAGTGCAGCAAAAAAATACGTGCACAGTTTCCTGTTTGTTTTAATTTTATCACGAGCATTGAGTGAGAAAAAGCTCATAATTGGAGTTTCGCCCTTGCACAGAAAAAATGTTTGGTTTAGAATAACCGCATGATATTTGTTGCACAAGCAAAAACATTATAATAATCTGTAAAAAATTCTCCTTAATCCCAACCGGGAAATCAGAAATCAGCGAGATTAAAAGTAAATATGGACAAGACAATTGAACAGCTTTTGCTAGAGATTAAGGCAGATCCCAAAAATCCTGAATTGCTCAAGGAACTGGGAAATCTTTATTTCAGGAATGATCAGTATGACCAGGCGATAGAGCAGTATCAGGCCGCTCTTGCAGCCAACCCGGATTATTATAAAGCTCTTTATAATCTCGGTAACACATATTATAAAATGGAACAGCATGAAAAAGCAGTTCATTACTGGCATGAAGCCATAAAAATCAAGCCTGATTTTGATCATGCGTATTTCAATATTGGTTATCACCACTTTCAGAAAGGGTTTATGCGCGAAGCTATCAAAGCCCTCAGAGAAGCGTCTCGCATCAACCCCGATGCTCCAGATACACATCATTATCTGGGTCTTTCTTATCATCAGACAAATCAGTTCAACGAGGCCATAAGTGAATTCAAAGCGGCCATAGAACTTGACCCTGAAGATCCTGATTATCACTATAACCTTGCCAATACCAGCTATGATATGGGCAATTACGAACAGGCTGCTGAAGAATGGGCTATAACCCTCGGATACCGGCCTAATGATTCAAAGGCTCGCAATAATTATTGTGATGCTTTGCTGCAACTGGGTAAATTCGAAGAAGGCCTGGTAGAAATTGAGAAGGTTCTTGCCGCCGATCCTAATTATCCGCCCGCTCTTTGCACCAGGGGCGAACTGCTCGAAAAACTCGGGCGGGCTGAAGAGGCCAGAGAGCTTTTTAATCGTGTCAAAGACCTGATCAAAGATAATTCTGCCTGGGAGCTCCTCTACAAATACCTTGCGGATAAGATGAAACCTGATTGATCAAGCTTTAACCCCGCTCCTTACGCCTTAAATAACAAAAGCCGCACACCATCAGGTGCGCGGCTTTTGTTATTTAGAAACTATGCTGATTTTTTCTTCTTTTTATCATTGCTTCTAGCAGCCGTAAACCCTGATGGATTAACGAGATAGTCATACAGTGTTTCTTCTGCACTGTAACTTTTGCCGCCATCCTGTCCGTCGATAATTACCTTGCCGTTAGTGAAGATTTCGATGAGCATAATGTCTCCTTCTTGCGCTTATAGACTTATAGTTTTGTCAGGGTTAAAAACTGCTACTCTGTGGCTATTTCAGGGGCTTCTGTCGTTTCCGTTTCCTCCTGCTGATTTTCGGGTGATGCCTTTATATTTTCTTGATCGGTTAATTCGTCATTTGATTCATCGCTGCCAGGAAAACTTTGCATACGTATTACCTCAAGTTTTGCTGTGAGCTGGCGTCTTGCGATGTCGCTCAGATCGCTTTGCTGAAGCTTTTTTAAAATTGCCATTTCGGCGGCATCGCTTTTGCCGGAAAGACTCATGCAATGTGTCCACAGCAAAAATGCTCTTAATAAATCAGGTTTTTCTTCCAGAACGGCTTCCAATATTTTTGTTGAAACTTCTGGTCTTGTGGTCAAATGCATTTCTGCGAGCTTTATATGCAGGTCGTAATTTTCTGGAAGTTGGTTGCGTGAGCTTTCCAATAAATCTATGGCGATAGAGGTCTTGTCGAAGGCGAGCAGATCGTCGCAGGTTTTCATCAGCAGGTCTGCCAGTTCTTTGTTGAGGGTGATCCGTAATATGTGTGGTTGTAAAGCCTTCATCTGCTGTTCGTTTTCAACCGCAGTTGCAACGCGCAGAAGGTTTATAAGCAACTCTGGGTTCAAATTTACAAGTTTGTCAGGTTTAAGACGATCAAGTATTTCGTCGGCCATCTCAATAAAACTCTTGCCTCCATCGTCATTGCCATCGGGCGGGGCTTGATTTTTGGCGACAAAAGTGGTCCAGGCATCAACCCAGGCCTGATATGGCCGCAAATCCTGATTTGAGGCACTCATAAGCTGCCGGGCAGTGCTCATGGCTTTCTTTTCCTGGCCAGTAAGGCTTAAAACCTTTATGTATAGGATATTATCGTCAACAGAGTCCACTGGGCGGCGCTTTATCAGCTCAAGTGCCTTTTCAAAATGGTTCTGCTCTATTAAAAAACTTATCAGTTCCCGTTCTAAAGAGCCTGTGTCGGCCCCTGGAATGCTTTTTTCTCTTTTTATGAATATTTCAAATTTATCAATTGATTTGGTGGAGACAATCAGGTCTTTGATTTTTCGTCGTACAGGCGCAGTAACCAGATTGCGGTCAGTTATTGTCATCAGCCTCTCTAGAGCGACTTCTGGGTCATAACCATCCGAAAACCATGCGTCTATAAATGTGTTGAGTTCTGCTGCCGATTCAGCTCTGGTGGCGTGAACTTCATAAACTTTGGCATATTTTACGGCACGACTCTGTATTCCCATCATTGTGGCTATATAAGACGCTTTAAGTAAAATTTCTTCGTTGTCTGGCATGTCTTCAAGAGCTTCTTCGCAAAGGGTTAACGCTGGAGCAAAAGATTCGCCCGCCAAATAGATTTCCAGGGTTTCCTTAAATTTTTTCTTGTAACGGTTCAGTCTTATGTCGGCAAGATAGCGACTGGCTCTGCTACCATAAATGGGATCTGTGGTGATACGTTGTAAAAATTTCTCGGCGTTATCGTAATTGCCGCACTCGAATGAATATTGCCCGGCATAAAATATAGCTCCGCGGTGTCTCGGGTTCAATTTGAGCACTCTTTGTATGTCGGTTTTTGCCTCTTTCAGCTGTCCTTGCTGGGCTGCGATTTCTACTTTTTTGAAAAGCCTGTCTTCGACGCCATTATTGGCCGCTGAAGTCGTAAAATTGCTCGCAGATAGACCTGCGAGGCATACCGCTGTGGTCAGAAAGCATCCTTTTAAAGCTTTTCCACTAATCATGCGTCTGCCAATCCTTTATTTCTGTAGAAATAGCCTTTGGACGCATGTCTTGCGCAAATATGGCATTCAGTTCTGTAAAAGCTTTTCGAGCGATTATGCCGCTGCTGTTTATGAGCAGAATATGCTCAAGGTGACGCCGTGCTTCTGTGAATCTGCCAAGGCGTCGATGTAACAGGGCCAGATTAAATCTGGATGGAAGATGATCTGCCAGTTCTATGGCAGTGTGATATTCTTTGGCGGCAAGGCTGTCCCAGTTTGTACTGTCTCCGGGCAAACCTTCGAGACCACGCTTTTCATAAGAGCAAGCAAGCAGAAATCTGGCTTCTTCTTCTGCTGGCCTTAACTCAAGGGCTTTTCTGAACGCCCATATTGCCTGTTCATATTCGCGACGATTCAGGTAACTTCGCCCGCTTTTTACCCATGATTGGTATTCGCGCCCTGAGTTATTCAACATCGAATAAAAATTGGGTTCGGTTTTGCGCCCCTTGATCGGAGCCAATGGCCCGCTCATGATTGTCTTGTCTTTACTCCCCGCCATAAAGGCTTTTGAGCCGGGTAAAGACAAGAAAAAAATGATGCTTAAAAATAGCAGGAATCGTCTTTTCATGGTTGTGCTTCTCTTTAATAAGATTCGGCAGATTCCTGATTTTTTCTGAAACAAATTTATGTGAATAAAAAAAAGGCTGCCGGCCAGGTGGCCGACAGCCCATTAGAAATTTTCAGGACTAAAAGATCATATCTTCCATTGCTTCATCCAGCATGGCACTGGCCTCTGAATCAACCACGTCTTTTGAATAGACTATTTCAGATATCAAAAGTTGTCTGGCTGTTTCAAAAAGAGCTTTGTCTTTTGTGCCAAGAGGCTTGATCATGCTGCGTCTGCAAAGCAGGCGATAAACGCGAGCTACCAGAACCAGATCGCCGCTCTGAATTTTTTCAAGATAATCTCGGTAACGCTGGTGAAAGCTTTTGCTTTCTTCTTCTTCTTCCTCGGTAAAACTTTCGCTGAGTGAAGAAAAAATTTCATCAATACCATTGTTATTATTGATTGACCTTAAGCCAACCTTTTCGGCCATGTCGATGGGAACCATCACCTGTCCGAGGTCGCTGTAAGGAAAATCAATTACATAGTAACTCAAAAGCCTGCCTCTCACCTGCCTTTTGTCAATCTGTTTCAAGATGCCTGCCCCATGGATAGGGTGGACGATGGGAGAACCGACTTCGAAACTATTCATCAAAATTACTCCTGAAAATTATTTATTTGCCTCAGAAACGGTATCAAGTAAATAAAAAGGCCAAAATAATCGCTTAAAGCAGATTAAATTGGCCTGATTGTTTACAATTTGTTGTATTCTGTCAAAATTACTTAGCCTTTTTAGCAGCAGGAGCGGCTTTGGCAGCGGGAGCAGCTTTGGCAGCCGGGGCAGCAGCCGGAGCAGCAGCGGCCGCAGCAGCACCAGGTGCGCCTGCTTCAGCAGCTTCTTCTTTGATCTGCGAAATCTGACAAAGAGCGATTTTCGCGCTGGTAACAATTTTGAAGTCACCGGCTACGATGTCTGATACGTGCAGAGAATCGCCGGCATCAAGATTGTCGATGTTCAATTTGATAACATCAGGAATTTTGCCTGGCAGACATTCAATTTTAACCTGCTTACACATGCTGGTAAAAATACCACCACTCTTTTTGCCAATAGGAGTACCTACGAATTCAAGGTCAACGTTTACTTTTACAGGTTTGTCCATGTGGACAGCCTGAAAGTCAACGTGTGCATATTCGTGCGTGATCGGGTGCTTCTGAGCGTCTCTTACGATAACAGTGCGTTTTTCAGACCCGGAAAGTTCAAGAGTTATCAGGGTGTTGCGGTTTGCTTTGCGCAGTTTTGCGAGCTGCAATTTTGAAACGGCACAATGCACTGGAGTTACATCTTTGCCATAAACAACCGCTGGAATCAGATTTTTTGCTCTGAGTTTTTTCGCGTCTTCTTTGCCGACTTTGTTTCTTACTTCAGCGTTAAACACTAACTCTGCCATAGAAATCTCCTTTAAAATGAATTTGATAGGGTGAATTATAGCATCAAAGAGGCTTCAGGTCAAATACTTGTCGCGAATCGTGATGCAGCTTGAAACTACCTCTGTTTTTTAAGGGCGCAAAATAGTAAAATAGCAATATCTTACGACAGGGGGGAAATTGCATGCGTGAATTTGCAGCTGCGTTGCGTCTCAGCAGAGAAAAAGGGGTTGGCGCAGCGACTTTTCGCCGCCTTGTCGAAGAATACATAACGCCATCTCTTGCTCTTGAGGCCTGGAATAATAAGCTCAAAAAACAGCATTGCCTGAGTCTTGTGAGCCAAAATAAAACCGAAACAGTCGATCTTATCGCACAAACCCTGAAGAAGATTGAAATGGGAATGTTTTATGGCTGGTATTATTCTCAATCGGGTTATCCTGACAGACTTAAAGACCTTGGAGAACCGCCGCCCGTTATTTTTGCCAGTGCACCCTTTTTTGACAAGCCCATGGTTGCGGTAGTGGGTGCTCGCAAAATGACCCCCGAGGCAGCGTGCATGGCAGCTGAAATTGTGAAACATTTTGTCGGTAAGGGTTATGCAATTCTCAGTGGTGGCGCCGCCGGAGTTGATGCGGTTGCTCATGAAACGGCGCTTGCAGAAAATGCTTTGACTGCGGCAGTTCTCGGTACAGGTATCGATGTCGTTTATCCTGAATGTAACCGGGAGCTTTTGAATAAAATCCGCACCAGCGGTATTCTAGCAACAGAGCTGATGCCCGGCGCCGCTCCGGTTAAAAGCTTTTTTCCTACCAGAAACCGCATTATTGCCGCTTTGGCAGAAATAGTGGTGGTGGTGCAGGCTTCTGATAAAAGCGGTTCGATGATTACTGCTGCGTGGGCTTCCCGACTCGGGCGCCGTATTGTCACTATTGTGCCACCGACAGATGATCTGCAAAAATGGGCCGGCAACCAGATGCTTATTCGTTCCGGAGCCGAGATCTTTAAATTGCCATAAAAAAACATCCGGACTCTTCAGAGACCGGATGTTCTGGTTTTAATCTCAGTGTCCGCAGCCGCCTGAACAGCTTGAGCAACTTGAACAACTGCTTTCGCATGAAGATGGCATTTCTGATGCATCTTTGATATCTACCAGTTCGAGGTCGAAGTGCAAGTTTTCGCCTGCGAGCGGGTGATTCATGTCGAGGGTAACAGAGTCGTCATCAAATTCTACAATAGTTGCAAGGGCGCGTTCGCCGTTTTCAAGCTGAAGTGCCAGCTGAAGGTCTATTTCTGGTTCAAAATCATCGCCGAAATTTTTGCGATCGGTACTGATGACTTTTTCTTCTAGATATTCGCCATAGCCCTGCTCGGGAGTAAGATCGATGGTCTTTTTATCGCCTACAGCCATTCCGACAACTGCTTTTTCAAAACCTTCGATGATATTGCCTTCGCCAACGATAAAATAAAGGGGGCTGTCGCCGGTGCTTGAATCGAATACTTCGCCTGAATCAAACTTGCCGGTGTAATGTACGAATACCAGATCTCCGGTTTTTACTGTGGTCATTGTTGGGGGGCTCCTTTGCCAGCCATGCCGGCTATAAAATCGCACAAGACATAGCTGTGCATGGCTCAGGGTATAATTTTTCAGTGAATTAGTCAATAATTTATGATCTTTTTATCTGGCAAATTCGCTGCACCCACTTGCACTTCATGTTGTTTCTGATTATTCTTAGACGCATACTATTTTGGGGAGGCATGAATGGCAGATAAGGCATGGTTGAAATCCTACGATTCTGTTGTGGCGCATGAGATCAGCGGCCCGTTGCACGCCTTGCACGATTTTCTTACTGCTTCTGCTGATGACTTTTCTGATAACATTGCTTTGCAGAGCGGCGAATGCTGTCTGACATACCGTGATTTTGTACAATTGACTGCAGTAGTGGCAGGAAATTTTAGAATTCATGGTCTCGAAAAGCAGGAAAAGGTGGCCGTGTTTCTTCCTAATTGTTGCGAGACTGTCATCTCGTTCTGGAGCATAGTTCGGGCTGGAGCTGTTGGTGTAATGACTAACCCGCTTTATTCTCAGACTGAACTTCTTCACCAGTTCAACGATTCTGGGGCAAAGTTTGTTATAACTTCTGATCAG
>SABV01000249.1 GCA_009928855.1 Erysipelotrichia bacterium
CAAGCCCGACAAAAATTCTGGAGAAATCAAATGAAATACCTGATACTTGCAACTATATGCCTCACCATTCTCACCGCAGGGGTCCACGCCATGATCGTTACTCTGAGCCTCGACGAACTCGTAGAGAACTCTGAACTAATAGTGACAGCACGGGTTATCAACATTGAAACACTAGAAAAAACCGCCGAAAATGCCAGGCTTTTTGCAGATCTTCCAGATGAGATAGGCCTCGTAAATAACCAGTTCGAAATTAAAGAATTTTTCAAAGGCACCCTGCCCAACGATGAAAAGCTCACAATCAGAACCCAGACAGGCTTCGAAGACGCAACCAGCTTTACAAAAGAGAGCAACTACCTGTTGTTTTTAAAAAAACACGAAGGCAGGTATATTGTTGTCAATGCCCCTCAGGGCTGCTGGCCAATCGAAGAAAATGGCAAATTCTCAGGCATGGGCCATGACAGCACTATGGAACAGGTAAAAGCTGCCATCAAATAGTCAGACATTGTTGCAATACTTTATGCTAGTGGTCAAGAGAGGCTTCTCACTCTGCCAAGTGAAAAGCCTCTCTTAGCGCAAATAAATAAGAATCAAAGTTGTATCAGCAGAAAAAAATAGAAATAGTTTTCATAAATAATAAAAACTGCTATGCAAAGCCTTCATTTGTGATACATATTCGTTTAGAGTTCTGATATAATCGACCCTCGGCAAGAATAAACAGGATCAGAGGACATAATATGATTAAGAAGAGTCTGTTGTTATTGTGTCTACCGGTTTTTACATTGTTTCTTCCGATGCTTTTTTCGGAAGAAACCGCCACCTATCGCAAATTTGCCGATGTCGACATCATCAATGAAATAGTAGAAGCAAACCGCAAGCTCATAATGAAATCGCTGCCGAATTTTGACAAAAAAATCGCCAATATGTCAAAGAATGCCTTTAGCTTTTTGATCGACAGCTACCATCTGATGAAGCTCGACATGGAAACCGCCGGAGAGCTCGAGTTTTTACGCACAGCACCCAAAGGGCTTGTGGTAGGCGATCTTCACATGCACAATTTTTCTCTGATCAGAATTGAGGGTAAAGAACCTACTTATATAATTAACGATCTCGCGCAGATGTCGCCTGATGTTCCGCTCTCTTTTGACCTTTTCAGACTCGCTGTGAGCATGGTGGCCAGTTTTGAAAAAATAATAACCCGCCCAGATCTCGAAGCGGCTTTAAATGAATTTTGCAATGCTTACCTGGCTAGAGCCGGCGACCCCGAAATTTTTTACTGGCCGCAGATTCCGACATCGCCCTTTTTGTCTGACTTTATTGCCGATGGTGGCAATTACCCCTGGGAAAAATTCATAAAAAGAACCAGCTATGCGCAAGATTTTCTTGAAAACTACAACCAGCTGCCAATATCAAAAAAAGAAAAAGAAGTTGTTACCAGGTTAATGCGCTGTTATCTCAAGAAAGAATCAATTGACGAGAATGCAGAACCGGATCTTAAAAGAATCGTGGAAATCGCCCAGCGCTACGATAAAGAACTCTCAGAAGTTGGCTTGCGACGCTATTTTGTTCTTCTGCACGGCGACAGCAAATTACCCGAAGACGAGCAAATGGTTGAGGTAAGAATCGTCTACACAAGCAGCATCGGCGAAACATCAAGAATTACAAGCGAATGGCGACCAGGCGCGCCGCTAAAAAAACAGAGCACCCCACATATCGGCCATCACAATTTTCCATGGAACCAAAGAATTAAACGCACTAATATAACGACCAGAAGCGATCTAAGCGAATTCGCCGCCATGCTCGGGTTTATCGCAGCAGATTTTCATGCTCAGTCCGGGCGCGGCCTACGAATGCGCGACTGGCTGCGCAAAGCAAGAAAAGAATTCGTAACAAAGGTGTTCGAATACACTCAACAGATGAACAAAGACTTAAGCCTGCTGCAGAAAACCACTTTTTAAAAAATGAGCACGGTCTTTGCCATCTGCCGCAAGGTCGAGAAGCGAAGACACCCGACAGATTGCGCAATGCCCACAAAATCATTAAACTTGTATCAATAATAAATTGTTGGGGAATGATATGCGCAAACATGTGGTTTTTGGACTGGCCTTACTGCTATTCTCTGGCTTATTCAGAGCTGACGCGGGCGAAGTCGGCAAAGATGAGTTTAACCGCCTGCGCGCTGCCGACAAAACACTGCGATCACACATTTCCGAAATGGAATCGCAAATCAAGGCTTCTGCCAGTCTGAAAAAATACATGAAAGAGTATGAGACCGCGATTCCGACAACGGCACCCAGGCCTCTAACCGATGCCGAAATGGCAAAAGTTCTGGCTGCGGCAAAATATGTCATGCTTGGCGACGAGCACACTACAGCAAAGTCTCAAGCCAATACGCTGCTGGTGCTAAAAATGATGAAAGCAAGCAAAGAACCACTGACTCTGGTAATCGAATGGGTCGATATCAGCTTTCAAAAAGAAATAGACGCTTTTCTTGCCGGAAAACTACCATTAAAAGACCTTAAAGGCAAAATCAGCTTCGACAAACTATGGGGCTTTTCGTGGGCAAATTACTCAAGGATACTTTCTGCCGCAAAGCAGCTGAATGTGCCGATTCTTTTGGTCGAACGCCTCAAAAACACTCATTCACTGGCCGACCGCGACACTTTTATCACTGCAACCATTGCTGCCCACGCAAAAGCGCACACAGGCATGCGTTATCTGGTTGTTTATGGTGATTACCACATCCTTGCCCGCAATCACCTCTCAGACAAACTCAGCAAAGCCGGCTTCAAGCCTCAGATTCTGCTGATCGGCGATGCAGGCGAGACATACTGGAAGCTTCTTGGCAAAATTAAAGACCCCGATAAAATCGGTTTTGCCGAGCTGAGCGGCGGCATTTACTATATTGTTAACGGCACCCCCGCAGAACGCAGCTTGTCGTATCGCAACTATCTCATGAAACTGCTGGGCTACACAAAATCAGATTTTGAAGAGTGGATAAGCGCCGAAGACATTAAGCCCAGAGGCAGCGCCAGCAATAACTTTAAAAATCTCCACAGAGACTAAGCCAACCAGGACTGCCCAACGATAGAGTGCTTGAGTTAAAATAATACACGCATGAGACTGGAGCATGGAGTTTATGTCAGAAAAAAACACCCCTGCAAATGCAAAACAGAGGCTTGATATCTCATTGAAGCATTACTTCGAAAAGCTCAAAGCCGGGTTTAAGGCTATTTGCATTCAAAACAACCCCGGGCTATACATGCCAACATCAGAAACGTGCTTGTTTGTTCGAGTTGACGATGATAAGAGCCAATCCATCTGCCAGGGCGATTACTATGTCGCTATCTCACAAACGACAGGAAAAGTTGTGGCAGCAGGGGTATGCGGAGATTAGTTCTTTCGCATCATGCATCATGCGGCTTTTAAAATTCCGGACAAACAGTGTCTGGCGGAAACAAGTCAGTTGACGAGTACCATTTTTCCAGATAAGGAGCAATATCCTGTTTTTGTGACTGAATAATATCTACTATTTCCTTAAAGGAAGCTATTTTCCAGGTGTTTTTCTGCAAAACTTTGCGGACAGATTTAAACCAAATATCTTCTCCAAGTTTTTTCTTCAGGTCGTAGAGAAAAAATCCGCATTTTGCAATGTGAGACATTTTGGGGGTTGTCATATTTGCTGCTTTAAACTGGTATGGATATTTAGCCGGAAAGTCTTTCCAGTGATTCTTCAGAGAATCTACAAATGCATTGAAGTCTTCAGGATTATGAGCTGCCAGATAAATAAGGGCGGAAAAATGCGCAAAACCTTCAGTCATTAAAAAAAATGAAAAAGTTGAATCTTTTGCGGGAAATTCAGTAACCAAAGAACCCCAGATCAGGTGGCTTATCTCATGAGCGATAAAGCCAGTCAGGCTTTTGCGATTTTTTGTAAACACGCATTGTTCAAGAGCTCTGGTTGAAAGGAATACTGCTCCATTGATCCCTCTACCGTTCGTAGTTGGCAGCAAGCTGTCTTCTACAAATGTAACACTAGAATAAGGCCACATACCATATTGTGTTTTAAAAAAAGAAATCAGTTCGATGCTTTTTTTTAGAAAAAATTCAGTCTCCTTGAATTTCAAATTGGTCCAGTATAATGAGGTGGTAATACCATCTTTTTGGAACGTTTTAAATTTAAATGGAGCGGCCAATATAAACCCACAAGTTCTGACCTGAGGTGCTTCCCATTGGGTTATTTCCCGGCCATTTCTGACTCTTCTGCTGATCAATTTTCCACAAGAGACACCTCGAAGATTAGCGGGAAGATCAAGCTTAATTGCATAAGAAAAGCAATCCATTGGTTGAGTGGGATGCCAGAAATTCAAATCCTTTAAACAAACTCGCTGATTGCTTGTTTCAATCATGCTTTTTTCCGCCTTTTCAGCAGGAAAAAGCCCCTGAAATAAAATAGTCGCATTATGATTTCCGGCTTTGAGTTGATTTAATACAAGAAAATTATCTTCCTGTTTCCAGCTAACAGGTTCATGCGCGCCAAGAACAACTTTTTCGACAACCATTTCCTTGTTGAGATAAAATCTCACATCACCCTGTTGTTCAAGAGTAAATGCAAGTAGTGCTTTTGCTACAAAATTTGAATCATCTGTGATTCTGGCATCTATTGAAACTGTTTTAAGATCAACAGCACTGCCGATCTGGCTCAGAAGGCATAAGATAATTAGCAATAACCATTGATATCTCTTCATTCTTACGGATCCTTTCGCTATTAACCCAAATTTTGTATATTAGTCATCAGCTGCTTGATCAAAGCTTTTCAAACAACTAATACATTATAATACATATTCCATTATTTCGCCAGGCTGGCAATTCAGTTCCCGGCAAATGGCTTCAAGAGTTGAGATCCTTATCGCCTTTGCTTTTCCGGTTTTCAGCTTAGAAAGATTGGCCTCTGTAATATTTATGCGGACCGCAAGGTCCTTTAGTCTGACTTTTCTGGTGGCCATAACCACATCAAGATTAAAAACAACCGGCATTATACAATATCCCTAGTTTCGTTGAATAGATCTATTGTAGCATCAAACGCATCTCTTGCCATTAAAAACAACCACCCGGTAAATAAATTCTGGACCGTACTCATCAATAGCTGTACAGGCAATTTGTAAGTTTCCTTGAATCCTTCATGTGAAAGAGGAATTAACAAAAAAATTGCTAAGGCGAAACTGAGAATACCCATAAAAAGTAGCAGCCTCCCAATTATTCCAAACCAGTATGAACCTCTTCTTATATTATTAATTCTAGCTTCACCAGGGTCCTTAGTCATGATAGTTGCCTCACTTTCAGAAATAAGCATATATTGAATAATAATAAAAATTTATCGTTTGTCAATAATTTACCCGGGTCTTTGACAGTTAGTTAGCTGAAATTTTCCTGTTAGCCTTATTGCAGGCTATTTTTTTTGTCAAATTTTTATTTTATATATTGCACAATATTG
>SABV01000742.1 GCA_009928855.1 Erysipelotrichia bacterium
CGACGGTTACCTCTACCTGGCATTAAGAGGCACGCTCAACCAGGTAGTACGCATACCAATGTATCCTGACAGCTTCAGCGGCATAACACCCGAAATAATAAAAGAAACAGAGGCTGTCAACAAGCCTCCGGTTGCTGTTGACACTTCAAAAGAAGGTCGATTTGCTTACATCCTGTGGGATCTGGGTAGCAAAGAAACCTATATCTCAAGATTTAGCTCTGCTGATCTGACAAAAAATCATGGCAAAAAAATAAAAAAATTCGAGGGCACACCCACAGACATTAGCCTGTCATCAGACGGCAGATATCTTGGCATTGTTGACGAAGACACGGCAGCCAAAAAAGGCGGTCTGTTTTTGCTCGATCTGTTTAATCTACCGGTGGCAGTAGACCTTGATCTTACCAATACCAATCATTTCAAGCAGGTTCAGACAGAAAAAAAACCAGTTCAATGCTGTCTTGATATACCGGCCACGAATGATTTTGTAGTTGACGCTACTGTACCAAAACTGTATATGCCCGACATCAGCAAAACCATAAACGGCGATTATGCTGCAGGTATAAGCACCGATAGAATTGTGACTTATGCTTCAACAGACAACTCTATTGCCGCCATGAATATCAGAGAGCCAGAATACGTGCTGGTCGGCACCAGCGACAGCAATAACCATCAGGTCGAATACCTCGACATAAACAAAAACAAATTCGACAAAACCAGAACTGTCAAACTTCGCGCAAGCCCATACAATATCGCCATGTCGCCCCAGGCCGATTACTTCAAAGTAGCCTATGGCGCCGCAATACCGGGGCTAGATCTTTATAAGTTTTTCAATCAAAACACTGCCGAACAGACTGGCCAGGGGGCTTCAGACCTTTACTTCTCAGCTTTTCCCCCGAATCAAGAATCAGGCATTTATAACGAGTTTATCAGCCTTGACCACAGCACCACCACCGGCTGGGGAAACGGCGTCTGGTGTGGCCTGAAAGAGCCTTCCGATTTGCCCACCCATCGTGATCCCTCTGATTTTGAT
>SABV01000743.1 GCA_009928855.1 Erysipelotrichia bacterium
GATCAGTGGATAGGCAGGGTCGGTTTTCTTCAGGCGTGACAGGTCGTCGTGCGACGTTAAGCGCAGCATGGTATTTTCTCCAGGCATAAAAAAACCCGCCGAAGCGGGTATTGCGTTAGAGCAGCGAAGGATTTAGGTCTTGATCGACCTAAGGCGCTTTATGGGACAGTTTGGTCGACCGAGTCGATGCAGGTGTCGGTACCCACGAGGAGGTTTTTTCGGGCGAACGTAGGGCAGACAATAACTCTGCTTGCCTCTTGACTAAATAGCATTCAGCAGATAGAGGGGCCTTTGTTTTTCCTCGCGTAAAGCCTTTATATACTCAAAGCCATCAATATCTTTTTCAATGAGCGTGTTCAATAAGTACGGTTTCGTAAGAGCAGCGTCTGTTGCATCCCGCAATGCCTGCACCAAGGCCGTCATCTCCAACTCGATCCCTTTAAGCTTGTGGGATGAGCTTTCCAGCCATCTTTCTTCAATCGGAAGCATATTAACTGCGATGCGATTAGGAACAAGTGGATCAAAAAGGGCGCGATAGTGCGAACCGACATCCTGTGCGACTTTCTTTGCCGCTGGAAGCTCTCTTGCCAGCATCAGGCACTCAAGGCGACCTGCATTGCACAAGGTGTACGAACGTGTCAATGAAAGAAATAGATCCGGATCAAAGTCGTCTACCCCAAGCATATAGTTGACTTCGCCCCGAAAATATCCACTTTCGATGCCCAACCCTGAGGCGACAGCAAGGAGTTCACGATCCGGATTCTTCAAACAAAGCGCCTGCCCTGCCATCTCAAATAACGTCTGGACTTGGTAGTAATGGTGCCGTAGAACGCTTCTTGAAAGATCAGAGAATTGCTGCTCAATCTTTACGCTCAATTCCGCAACCTGCTTCTCAATTCTCTTCAGTCTTTTGTTTATCAGAGAAAAACCAATAGCACTGACGCCTATTCCAGCAAGAGCCACTCCGAGGTTCGTGTATTGCAGTACCTGGAGCCCTTCAACCAGGTCTTTTAACTGTGCTAGTTGAAAA
>SABV01000744.1 GCA_009928855.1 Erysipelotrichia bacterium
CTGCAAAGCAGTAAGAGCAACTTCTTCAATTACGTTGTGCGAAAGTTGCAAAAGCTGAGTGAGATAGCCAGCGGGTTTTTTAATAGAAAGAAACCTGATGCGATCGAGGAGGCTCGAAATATCTGTCATTTTTTTAAGGTCAGGCAACGACGGATCAACAGGCTCATTTATAGAGGTCATCACAGCAGGCGCAGAGAGAGGGATTTCAATATCAGGGATCACAAATTCAGCGGCCTGTTGCGGCAGCTCAGAAAATTGCTCTGAAGCCGATTGAGCGTCAGGGTGCTCCAAACAGCCAATAGCAGATGTAACTGCCTGTCTAACAGAATTATCAGGATCGGCAAGAAGCTTTTCAAGATACTTTCGCTTGTCGTCAGAAGACATGGCAGGTAACTGCACCAGCTGCTCGACTGCCATAATTCTTACCTCGGTCGAAATTGATCCGAGATTTTGAATTATCAGCTCCTGCCTTTTCTTGTTAATCATTTCTCACCTCAACCTTGTTGCTGGTCTTCAGCGTCGTCATTTTTGCCAAGTACAGATAAAAGAATAGCAAGTTCTGAACGCGAAAGGCAATGTTTTCTTACCATTTGACTTAGATCATCATACTTATCAGAAGCAAGTAATTGCAAAGCATGCGGTGACAGCACGCGCAAACGCGGGTCTGAAATATCCATGGGCAGACGAATTTTTTCAAGAAAACTTGTCTGTATAATTCGTTCAGACTCCCGTTCAAAGTAACCGCTGTATTTTATTTCAGTTTCAAGCGCATAAACCTGATCTGTTGCATTTAGAAGATTTTCTACAGACTGCCCAAAAAGTTTCATAGCCTCAAAATAGCCAATTCCAGGCCTTTGTAAAATTTCAGTAGCGGATGCAGGCTTTTTAAGAGCCCCTGTGCCAGATTGCAAAACTCGTTCACGAACTTCTCCGGTTGGGAGCAGGCTCAATTCAGCCATACGTGCAATTTCATTTTCAATTCGTGACGACCATGCATAAATTTCTGAAAATCTTGCTTCGTTCAC
>SABV01000250.1 GCA_009928855.1 Erysipelotrichia bacterium
TTTTCGCCTTCGGTTGGTTGCCACCGGTGACCGTGCTTTTCGAGAAGCCGGCATGCTTCATCAGGGCCACAGGTGCCGGCCGTATAGATGCAAATCGGCTGGTTGCCGCTTTGCCAGGCCGTTATAATCGGGTCGATGAATTTCCAGGATTCTTCTATTTCGCTGTTACTCAAAAACAGGGCCGATTCTCCTTGAAGGGCATCTAGAAGCAGGCGTTCATAAGCATCGGGCCGATAATTTCCAAATTCTGCATCGTAAGAGAATTTTAAACCGACATTGCTGACCTGAAGCTTCATGCCGGGAGATTTTGAATTCAGTTGCAGGTTGATGCCCTCATTTGGCTGAATTCTGATATAAAGTCTGTTTGGTTCAATGTTTCCGGCAAACATCGGAAAAATCGAGTATGGAACAGGTTTAAATGTGACAACTATTTCGGTCATATTGTATTTTAGTCGCTTGCCGGCCCGCAGGTAAAACGGAACCCCGTTCCAACGCCAGTTTTCTACAAAAATACGGCAGGCGGCATAGGTCTCTGTTGTTGAGAGCGGTTTAACGCCGGACTCTTCTAGATAAGAGCATACCCCTTTTCCATCTACGTTGCCGGCGAGATATTGTGCTCTTATTGTTTCTGAAGCGACTTCTTGTGGGGTATACTTTTTGAGTGCTTTAAGAACTTTATTTTTTTCCAGATGCAGATCTCCGGGCCTGTTTGAAAGGGGCGGTTCCATCACTACCATGCACAAAACCTGTAGCAGATGGTTTTGAACAACGTCGCGCAGAATTCCGGCCTGGTCAAAATAACCGGCTCGACCGCTTATGCCAATGCTTTCAGAAAATGAGATCTGCACATTGTCGATAAAGCGGTTGTTCCAGACTGGCTCGAAAAATAGGTTGGCAAAGCGCATGAACAATATGTTTTGAACTGCTTCTTTGCCCAGATAATGATCGATTCGCAAAATCTGATCTTCAGAAAACGACTGCAGAAGCTTGTTGTTGAGCTCTCTGGCCGAGGTCAGGTCGTGACCGAATGGTTTCTCTACTAACACGCGTTCTGGGCAACCACTGCCGGCGTTATGTTCTGTAAATGGCTTTATCAGCTCAATAAAACTCTCCATGCTGTCGGGCGGCACGGCTAGATAAAAAAGTCTGGCGGGTGCTGCCATTGGTTCTTCTTTTTGCAGGCGTCGTCGAAAGTCTTCGGGCTCGTTTGCGAGAGCCGGGTTGGCCCGAAGATATCTGATGCGGTTACTGAGCTTCTCGAATCCACTTGCGAAGCGACTGTCTTTGGTGAACAGCGCAATTTCACGCTGTTTGAAATTTTGCAGAAAATCAGCGGTAGACATATCGGTGCGGCCGGTGACGAATATGTGAAAATCGTAAGGCAGCAGTTCTGTGTCGTGTAGTCGGCAAAGGGCCGGTATCAGCTTACGGCTTGCCAGATCGCCGGTGCCGCCAAAAATAACTATCGATGCTGCACAAAAAGGTTTTGTTGTCATTTAACGCTCTCACCAGGTTGTATTTGATGCATAGTAATTATGCAGTAATTGATTTTGCAAGACGCAGCTGATTCAAGGTGTTTTTTTTCGATCTTTTATCAATGCGTCTATGCTTCGGTCATAAGTCTTTTCGCCTGCTTCAGAAAAAAAACAACCGGGTATTTGCCCCATTTTGCGATGGTAAGCAACGCATTCGCAGCATTTGTGACGTCTAGAACACTCATAAGTGCAGGCGCACGGGAGCTTGTTTGAACAGTCGGCCATGTTTATTTCTCCGATACGGTGTCATCTTTTATAAAAGACTCTCAAAAAAAAATACCAATTGCAACCCATGATTTTTTTTATGATAGCCGACAGCAAGCTGTGTCTGTTTTATAAATCAGGCTTTCAGAACCTGTTGAAGCAGATCAATCAACTTGGATAACGAATATGGTTTTTCTGCTACTCCCTTAAAACCATAATCGGCGTATTGTGACATTATCGGGTCAGAGGCATAGCCACTCGAAACAATGCATCTGGCATTTGGGTCTATCTCAAGAATCCCTTTGACAGCCTCTTTTCCCCCCATTCCTCCTGGAATTGTAAGATCCATTATAACGGCATCAAAGGAGTTTTCAGTGGTGAACTCCTGTTTGTAAATTTTTATTGCTTCTTCGCCATTGGAAACTATGTCTGCAGAATAACCCTGGTTTTGCAGAAATTCTGCAAGCAATGTACAGATTCCTTTGTCGTCATCCATAACCAGAATTCGGGCAGATTCTGGTTCAGGTTTTTTTGCCTGGGAATATTGGGCAGTCTCTGAGGTCTTGTGCGGTACAGTTGCCGGTATATACAGGGTAAATATGGTTCCTTTGCCCGGCTCTGACTCAACCTCAATATACCCATCATGCCTGTTGATGATAGAGTGTGTTGTTGCCAATCCGAGTCCTGATCCTGATTGCTTCGTGGTAAAATATGGGTCAAAAATTTGCCCGATATATTGAGGATCTATGCCGATTCCTTCATCGCGAAAAGTGAGTTTAATATATTTACCAGGTATGACGTTTGTTTTTTCTCCGTTGTTTACGACTAAATTTTCAAGCTTTACAAAAAGATTGCCGCCCAAAGGCATTGCCTGCGCTGCGTTGATAACCAGATTGGATACCGCCTGCTGCACCTGACCCTTGTCGACATTTGCATGCCACAAGTTCTCTGGATATTCGATAACGGGAAGCACGTTTCTTCCTGAAAGGTCGAAAAAAACAGCCTCTTTAATCAACTCGCCTATATCAGTTATTTTTCTGACGGGTGCTCCGCCTCTGGCAAAAGTCAGCAACTGGTGAGTTAAACGGGTAGCTCTGTCCATTGCTTTTTCTGTTTCGTTCAAGAATTGAACTGCCGGGTGATCCTGTGGAAGTTTTAATCTGGTCAAAGTTATATTGCCAAAAATGGCCATCAGCAGATTGTTAAAATCGTGAGCGATACCCCCCGCAAGAGTGCTTACGCTTTCAAGCTTTTGCAGTTTTACTCGTTCTTCTTGTGCTACTTTGCGCTCGGTGATTTCCTGGTGAGTGCCATATACCCAGAGAGGTTTGCCTTCCTGCGTCCAGGATATTATCTTGCCCCTGTCCAGTATCCAGACCCAGTGACCGCTCTTATGTTTCATGCGGATTTCAATCTCGTAATAATCCAGTTTGCCGCTGAAATGTTCTTCTAGTAGTTTGCTGGTGGCTTGAACATCTTCGGGATGAGTATATTTAACCCACGTTTCTGATGAATGCGGCGCGAGTTCTTCAAGAGTGTAGCCGATAATCTCAGCGTATCTTTCATTAAGCATGACTTCTCCGGTCTGTACATTCCACTCCCATGTGCCTGCGTTTGTGGTTTGAAGTATGTATGCCAGCCGATCTTTTTGAAGTTTCAGCTCTCTGTTTACAGTTTCTCTGAGCTCAATTGCCTGGCGCAGACGTAGCAAAACAACAGTTAGAAAAATGGTCAGCAATGTTTGTATGACCACCAGGTAACGAGCTCTTGAATTAAATGATTCGAGCTTTTCTGATAGAGCGGTATCGACAGATACGAACATGGATTGCCCGCGTATAAAAGACCGACTGCAAATGCGTTCAACTCCATCCAGAAAACTTATTTCAACCCCCGAAGCAGGGGTTTGTCTATTAAAAATTGCAGAAACCTGATTCTTTGGCATCGTAATGTCGAGTTTGAGTTCTTTGCCGCCTGACATGCCACTATAAATAATGCCGTTCTGGTCTGCCATATAAATAAGGGATCGCTGGCCCAGATTTACTTCTTGAAATATCATAGAGAAATAATACGGGTTGAGAGATGCTAAAAGAACGCCGGCAAACTCACCCTTGTCATTTTGCAGGCGTACACTGACGGGAAGATACCATTTGCCTGTAACTCTTCCCATGATTGGCCCTTCGATGTGCATGGCATGACCTGGGTTATTCTGATGATAGATAAAAAACGTTCGGTCACCGCTGTATGTTGTTTTAAATGTCTTCTGGTTCGTTACAAGTACTTCGCCATCAGCGTCTATTAGAGAAATAAGATTGAACAGATCTGACCTGGATGAAACAAAATGGTCGAGAAGGGCATACATTTCTTTGGTTGAGATGCCTGATTCCCAGTTGCGGCGAAGAGATAGAAGCGAACTTTTAACCTGCAATAACGTGTCAGAGATATGCCTTTGCAGAACCAAAGACATATTGCCAGTGTGTTGAGCGGCATGAGATATTTCAATGCGCCGGTCTTCTCTTATTGTTGTTATTATAAAGATCCACATTCCAACAATAATAAATGCGCCAAAAGCGCTGACCCAATTGCCGGGGGATTTCCAGAATGTGGTGGCTTTCATCTGATGGTTTCTTTCTTTTTTTATGCCAATGCCATGCTAAGTGCATCCTGTCACAAAAAAATGATAGCGATTTCGGCTGTTAAAGTCAATCCATCGTGCATGGCCTGGTCTTATGATGTGACGGCTCGCGCAGCAAAAAAAGCCAGCCTTGGTGCCGGCATCATTACGAAGATGTTTGTTGGCGGTGATCTCAGCGAATATGATTTTGAAAAAACAGAAGACATTAACCCGAATGTGGTCATTCTGGCTAGTGGCATCGATTTTGGCGCTCTTTTTGTTAATTCAAGATGCTTTGCCGTTGTCTTTACGTTAGAAACCTGCTGAGATGCCACGAATAATCATGACATCTCAACAGAAATTTCTACCACCTGCCAGTGTTTGCGGGCGGGGCTTTTTCTTTGGGCGCGGGTGCAGGAAGTTCAGAGACGACTTGCAGAAATTCACCGAACATTTTTTCGATGGTGATTTTTGGATCGATGATTTCGAATGAGCATTGAATAACATTGTTTTTTGACTCGGCACGGTTATAAAGAACCTTTGCTTCGATTTTGCTGTTCATAAGCTGTGCAAAAACACCCTGTGGCTCGACTCCTTCGGAAAGATAAGATTCCAGCCATTTTGCGACCGGGTTTGAAGCTCGCTGCATTCTTTCCAGGTGTGCCTGGCGTCTTTCGTGATTTTTTTCCATTGATTTTTTAAGAAATTCTTTGCCGCCCACCATAACTGCTGCATAGGTTTTATCATTGAGAAGTTGTTTGAAGTCATCATACTCTTTGCTGACTTCTTTACCGGCCATGGCTTCAATAAAAACATTGAGTGAAGGCAAAGTGCCAATTGCAACCTTTGAATTGTCAATAAAACAAAGGCCGCCTTTTCCATTATTTGATTTATACAGAGTCATATTGCCATTTTTTTCTTCGGCGATTTCTTTGCCAATCATGTTTTTAATAAAGCCCATTATTTTGTCTTTATTAAAAGAGCCTGAAAGAATTACAACGGCGTTATCTTCATGCTTTGTGGCGCCCTTTTTGATCATTGCCTGAATTCTTGAAATATCTTTAAAGGGGTTAAAAGAGGTAGCGTT
>SABV01000251.1 GCA_009928855.1 Erysipelotrichia bacterium
TCTCCTTATGCCGCATGAAGACGGAATAAAAACAATGCTTTCGGCTTATTGTGCTAGCAGGTCTGAATTTGCGGCCGAAGCAGGCCATTATCTTATGGAACTCCTGGAACCAGAGGATATCAAATTTTTGATAGAGTCTCACGCGTCTGCGGGCAGCGAAACTCAGCGAGAGCGCATTCTTGAGGTTATTGCATGTTTTATTGATAAAAAGAATGGTCCGCGACTCGACGTGGCTCTTGGCAAGCTTTCTGATGCAGAAAGAAAAGCTTTGAAGCTGCTGTCTCCGAACCTGGTGAGCAAATAAGTTCAAGGGCTTTTTTGTGCCCGCGAGGCGGGTTCTGTCTTTAATGGGTCTCGGTTTTTTTACATAGCCGCAAGATATTTGTTTCTTTATCGGTTTCTTGATAAAAGAGAGCTCTCTCGCATATTTGCCAGAGAGCTCTCTTTTTTTTTTGCGCCCAGACTGCTGATTGATGGCGGTAGAACTGGCCACACCGGGCGCTTTGTTTTGAGAGAGCCTGGATCAGCGCGTCCTCTTTGTTTCTATTGTGAAACCCAGCGCTAGTGAGTGTTGGAAGCGTAAATACTTTGCAATACAGCATATATGAGGCGAGAATTCAGATTGTCTGTTTGTTGCTGAGCGGTTAATTTCTCTGCCCTGTCTCGCCAGTAGGGCGCATTGAACGGACTTATCCACAGAGGCAATCCTTTACTAAGACCTATTTGCTGTCTTTGTCGCAGCATGGCAGGCAAATCTGATTCTTCTCCGCTGCAAAAACAGAGTGATCGACCCTTCGTTTTTTGCTTTGCTTAAAATTTTATATATAGCTGATAATGTTATCTATATATGGTTTGTTTTGTCTTGAAAATAATGATCATATTGATAATATTATCATTTTCTGCTCTTTTTTATCTATTTTTGGCTATCATTTATATGATTATTTGCTTTGTATGATAATTTTATCTAAAATCAGATTGGTTGTGTTCTAGGAGATTACTAGGCTTCTTTTTTGTTTGGTTATTTTAAGGGCATTCGCTTGTTTGCCGACTCAAAACCTTGGCGTTCTGATAAAAGCGCTGTCTGGGTGTTCTCAAGAGATTGTGCAATTCTTTTTTGTTTTTTGGGGCGGGCAAATCTCATTAAAATGGCAGCTTAATTGCTCGGCCAGGCATGGCAAGGTTCTCTGTTCGTTGTTTGTGCGCCGGCAAGAATCTGCTGTTTTGAGATAGTTTAGCGGGGCTTTTTGCTCTGATTTTTGGCCGGGTGCGGTGATGCGGGATAGTTTAATTTAATAACCGCTTTAAGGCATAGAAAGGTGGCAAGAGCTTTTTTTAAGGCAATTAAATAAAAACAGCCCCGCAGTTCTCGTGTAGAGCTGCGGGGCTGTTGGTGCTGATTCTATGCGAGAAAATGACTTACGGCTTCTATTATGTGCTCTGATGCTTTGCCGTCTCCGTATGGGTTGCGTGCGCTGGCCATGCGTTGATAGCTGTCTGTGTTGGTCAGCAGCTCGGTGGCTTCTGATACAATGAGGTTTTTACACGTGCCAACCAGTTTCAGTGCCCCGGTTTCGAGGCCTTCGGGGCGCTCTGTTGATTCTCGAAGCACTAATACCGGCTTATTTAAACTTGGCGCTTCTTCCTGGACGCCGCCTGAGTCTGAAAGAATCAAATCGCTTTTTTTCATGGCGATAATGAAGCTTTGATAGTCGAGTGGCGATGTCAGGTGTATGCGTGGATGGTTGTTAAGCATCGCTGCGGCTTCGCTGCGCACGTTGGGGTTGGGATGAATAGGAAAAAGTATGCGAACATCGGTGAAGCGTTCTACCAGTTCAAGTAATGCGGCAAATACCTGCCGGTGTGGTTCGCCGAAGTTTTCTCTGCGGTGTGTTGTTACAAGTATAAGGCGCCCCGGTTTTTCGAGGATCTGTTCTACTTCGGCGGTGATAGGGTAGTTCTGTTCGAGGCTCCAGAGAAGGGCGTCTATGACAGTGTTGCCTGTTATGTGTATTGATTCGAGAGGTATTTTTTCGTCGAGAAGCATGTTGCGTGCTCGTTCTGTAGGCGCAAAATGCAGTGTGGCCAGGGGGCTGACGAGTCTGCGGTTCATCTCTTCTGGAAAGGGACTGTAGCGGTCGCGTGTTCTGAGCCCTGCTTCGATGTGGGCTACGGGAATTTTGCTGTAGAAGCCGCCAAGAGCGCCCATGAATGCTGATGTGGTATCGCCTTGTACGAAAATCATGTCATAGGTGTTGCGGCTTAGTATTTCTCCGATTCCCTCGCTGATTTTTGAGGTCAGCTGAAAAAGAGACTGGTTTGCCTGCATTACTGCCAGGTTAAAGTTTGGCCTGATTTTGAAATGATGAAACATTTCTTCGGCCAACTCCAGGTGTTGCCCGGTGTGGAGAATCTGTGTTTCTATGCCACCTTTTTTGCGGGCCGCAAAAATGACCGGCGCCATTTTGATGACTTCCGGTCTGGTGCCAAGTATAAATAAAAACCTCTTTGGGTTCATTATCAGATTTCTTTCTGTGGTTCTGGAGCTGCTTCTATGGTTGTAGAGCTCTCGGCAGCTTCAATTGCTTCCAGGATTGGTTGCACTTCGGGGAGTGGTAAGAGTTCACGCCCCGCAATAAGATCTTTGAATTCTTCGGCATTGATTGTTTCGCGCTCAAGGAGTGTAATAGAGCATTTGTTAAGCAATTCGCGATTGTCGGTGAGAATTTCGGTTGCCTTATTCAGCGACCATTCAATCAGCTGTCTGATTTCGCTGTCTACTTTTCTTGCGGTTTCTTCTGAGAGGTCATTGCGGGTGTTGAAATCGCGCCCCAGAAAAACGGTCTGATTGTCGTCGCCGAGGTGCAATGGCCCTATTTCATCGCTCATGCCGAGTTCGCAGACCATTTTTCGGGCAATTTTTGTGGCCCGTTCAATATCGTTTTTAGCGCCGGAGGTTACCTCGTTGAAAACAAGCTTTTCAGCCACTCGTCCGCCAAGCAGAATGCATATCTGGTTTTTCAGGTGTGTGCGAGAGACCGTAAGGCGGTCTTCAACCGGAAGCTGCATCGTTAAGCCAAGGGCCATGCCTCGTGGAATGATTGTGATTTTGTGAACTGGGTCGGTGCCGGGTAGAAAGGCTGCAACAAGAGCATGCCCCATTTCATGATAGGCAGTATTTTCTTTTTCTTTTTCTGAAATAATGCGACTTTTGCGTTCGGAGCCGGCAATAACCTTATCTATCGAAGCCTCGAAATCTGACATGACAACAATCTTGCGGCCTTTCCGGGCGGCCAGAATTGCTGCTTCATTGGTTAAGTTTGCCAGGTCAGCACCTACAAAGCCGGGAGTTCTGCGAGCCAGTATAGACAGATCTACGTCGTCGGATATTGGTTTATCTCTTACGTGTATCTGCAGAATCTCTTCGCGGCCTCTGATGTCGGGCTGGTCTACTACGATGCGTCTGTCGAAACGACCTGGGCGAAGAAGCGCCGGATCAAGAACATCCGGGCGGTTTGTTGCGGCCACCAGAATGATGCCCTTGGTGTTGTCGAAGCCGTCCATTTCAACAAGGAGCTGGTTAAGAGTCTGTTCGCGTTCATCGTGCCCACCACCGAGTCCGGCGCCGCGCTGGCGACCAACTGCGTCTATTTCATCCATAAAGATTATGCATGGGGCATTTTTGCGGGCCTGTTCAAACAGATCACGCACGCGAGAAGCGCCCACGCCTACGAACATTTCTACAAATTCAGAGCCGCTGATATTGAAAAAAGGAACATTGGCTTCGCCTGCGACTGCTCTAGCCAGAAGTGTTTTGCCCGTGCCCGGAGGCCCAAAAAGCAAGACGCCGCGTGGAATTTTTGCGCCAAGATCTGTGAATTTGCGCGGGTCTCTAAGAAATTCTACGACTTCGAGAAGATCGTCTTTGGCCTCATTTACTCCGGCCACGTCTTTGAACAATACGCGCTTCTCAGTCGGGTCTACCATTCTGGCTCTGCTTTTGCCAAAGCTGAGAGCTTTAGCTCCGCCGCCCTGCATTTTCTGCAGTATGTAAAGCCAGGCGCCAATCAGCAGTATGAAGGGAAACCAGTTGATGAGCAGATTAAGCCACCATGACATTTGTGCGGGTGGTTCGGCTTCAACAATTATACCGCTGTTGCGGATGATTTCCATGAGGCCCGGGTCATCTGGGGTTACAGTCTGAAACTGCGCAGCTGAGGCTTCGGCGCCTGAACCGAGTTTGACCTGTTTCTGAATTCGGCCGGTAATTTCGCGGTCGTTGATTTTGATACGCAAAATTTTGCGACTCGCGTCTTCGCCCTTCACAATGCTCAAAAACTCCGAATAGGTAAGTCTGTCGACCTTTTTTGTGCTGGCGATATTTGTAAAAGCTGTTAACAACAAAATCAACAGCAGGGCATAAAGTGCAACGGTCTTCATTTTTGTAGGTTGTTCTTTCATTTTCCTGTGCCTGTAATCAATTTTTGGAAACGTCTCTTGAATAGAGATACAATGCTATCACAATAGAAGCTACGAATCAATTCAATGTGGATGGGTAAATCAGGGTGTTTTGAAAAGGCGTTTTTGCTTGGTTTTTAGCCAGCTTATCCAGCCTGCTGATTTCAAAACCTGCTGTTCAATGAGATCGAGCAGCATTGTGGCCTGTTTTCGACTTTCCGGTGTCTGCCCGTTGAATGCTAACAGTGCTGATAATGCCTTCTCGCCCATTTTTATTATTTTTTCTCTTGCCAGCGCAAATTCTGTATCGTTGCTGGCGGTGTTGAGCCAATATGGTATGCAGTCCGGGCTGTTAAGCCCAAAAAGAGAGTTTCTGGCGTTTTGTCTTACCAGGGGATGCTCTTCCTCTGCCATGGCCGCCAGAAGTTCAATTCGACCCGGGATATCAATTTTGTCTAATACGAATATGGCAGAAGCTTTCATCCATGGGTTTTCGTCAGCAGCCATTTCTTTAAGGGCGTCGAGAAGCTGATTGTGTTTGCTTTTGTTCCAGAGGGCTTTGATGACATTGGCTCTGACGCGATTGTCTTCGTCTTTAAGCATCGGCAACAACAATCTGGCGGTGTCTGGAAGATTGAGCCGTTCTATCGCTTCTATGGCGTTGGCGCGAACTCTGGAATCTTCTTCATGCAGGGCTCTGGTTAAAAAGTCGATAATGCTGTCGTCGGGCGTTGCCAGTCTGCTGACTGCCGTTATGATGCAGGCTTTAAGGCGAGGTGTGGAATCGTTGCGATAAAGGTTTTGTATTGCGCCGATATTGCTCGGGTCGCCTATTCGTCCGAGAGTTTCAACTGCTAACGCGGCCAATTCTGGGTTTGGATGCTTGAAAAGCGAGATTATTTCGGAGCTGAGCGAAGAGTCTTCTATTTCACCGAGGGCTTTCAGGCTGTTGTAGACGATG
>SABV01000745.1 GCA_009928855.1 Erysipelotrichia bacterium
TCCATGCGAAACTGAAGCTGGCCCTTTTTGTAGAGCTTCTGGAATTCAGATAGAACCACATCGCCGGGCGTTTTCGTTCTGTTACTGACTTCCGCCAGTGTTTCCCATTCGTTCGTTATGAGCATGAATTTCCCTTTCGTTTGACAGAGCGTGAGACTTGGGATATACTCTTAGTAGAGGCTCGGTTCTGACAGATGCCCTCACACTTAGCACCTGTCAAAACCTCCAGCCCCCTTTCTGAAAGCTGTTGATCGCTCCGGCCAGGAACTTGATCAACGGCTTTTTCATTTCCCATCGTTTCTGCCAGCGTTTCGGCAATTAGGCCGATCAATCTGGCTGGCGTGCAGGAAATCTGCACTTCGGAAGTTCATTCGGCGACCCGACCTACATACTGTTTGTCTGTTGCTGCAAAATCAGCCAAAAAAATATCAAGATCTGAGGGATCAATCAAAACCATGCCGCCAAGTCGTTTTACCTTCAGCTTTCCCTTTTTTATCCAATTATATAAAGTTTCAAGAGAAATGTGTAATTTGACCCGACTTCGGATGATTTCGAGTGCTTGTTTTGGTTTTAGCATTTCGATCTCCTTTCGATATAAACATACATACTTTTTGTATGTTCGTCAAGATATTTTTTTAATTTTTGCATTTCTTGTTTAAATTGTTTAGATTGGAGGCATGACTATGACCTTTGCAAAACAATTAGAATTGCATCTCGACCGTATTCTTGGATCATCTGCCGAAAAACGTCAGAGAGCCGAAGCTTGCGGCATAGACTATAACTATTATGTGATGATTGCTTCTGGTGCAAAAAACCCGCCATCAGACGAAAAAATATTAGAAATTGCACAAAAGTTAAAGTTAAGTGATCGAGAGCAGGAGAATCAGGAGATGAGCCTCAGAGAAGCGTTCAGTTCACTCGGTCTAATCGAATTTACCACAATCACCGCATCGGCCACATTCGAAGATTAAACCGCCACACTCACACATTCTCAGCCCTGCCGCCTTCGCTGCCCTCTGT
>SABV01000252.1 GCA_009928855.1 Erysipelotrichia bacterium
GTCGCGAAACGGTATATCAATACATCCGCTCTGAAAGCTGATTGCCATGACTCAGAAATTCCTTAGCGTACGTAAATTTCCGTTTGGTGTCGTGACCCCAACTATGGCCGCGAAATCGGCCCGGTAGAAAACACCAAGGACTTTGCCGCAACTTTCATTCTGACAACGCCGGTTTACAATAGCAACGACATCGAAAACGCCGTGCGTATGGCGCAGAAAGCCGAAGAGATAGTCAAGTTAAGAGTGCGCGACCTTTCCAACAGCAAGAAAGCGATTCTCGAAAAAGCCGTTGCAGATTATAACGAGGCTCTTTCACGCATCAGCTTTGCCGAAAAAATGGCCGAACAGAGCTACGAAAACATGCGTATCGTCTTTACGCGTTATCAGGAAGGCACATCTTCGATCATCGAACTTATCGATGCACAGCGCCTGCTTACCAGTTCTTCTCAGACCGCTATCAAGGCCTATTACGATGAGCGTGAACGTCTAGTCGAAATACTGCTGCTGCTACACAAGTTCGATGAACTCTACCTTACCGACCATAACCCTTCGATTCTCAATACCAATTTTCTTAGGCAGGCACTGAAACTTGGAGAAGTAAAAAATGAGTCTAACTAAGCTCACGTTTTTTACTCTTCTTATTGTTTTTTTGGCAATATCACCGCTTCAGGCTGACACAACAATCCCTTTTAAAAGCGAAGAACAGAGAATCGCGGAGCGTCGAGAAATTGCAGCCCATGCAGCATTCAATAACACTTCGGTTGAGGACGTCGCTGATAATCCTCGCTATGTTGGTCAAGCCGTAGAATGGGAAGGATATTTTGTTTTTTCTGATACGAAGCACAGAAATGTCAGGTATTTCGCAAACTCGAATCGAGCAATAAAAGCCGAAAATAACATGAACTTCGTATTTGGAATAGTTTTTCCACAAGCTCTCCCTGCCGATGCGCGAATCAGCGTTTATTCCACCAGGATTTATGTAAAAGGAAAAATCATCGCGGTTGAGAAGCTGTTTAATAACAGAACCTTTACGTTTAGCTCTCACCGTCAGCCAATAGTAGAGGCAGCGGAAGTAACCTTTAGCCGTGAGCCATACAACTCGCCGCTCACCATACGATATTATTAGGCGCGAACTTGGCCAGAATTGTAGAGCAATCTTCATGAATGCCAGAATATTATTTTTATTTCGCAATTACCTCTTTTGGATTGGATTTGGCCTGATTAACCGATTAATTTTTCTTGGCTATCATTTCAATTTATTTACCCAGATACCATATCCCCTTCTGCCAGGATTATTTTTTCACGGTCTTCGCATGGACCTTTCCGTGGCCAGCTATCTTTCATGTGTCCCTCTTTTACTGGTTCTACTTGCCAATCTTTTATCTGACCGACTAATTGCAGCAGGAATTTTTTTCCACGCTTTTTTCTTCACGATTGCTTTGTCCGCTATTTCAATTACCGATCTTGAGATTTTTCATATCTGGGGTTGCCACATGGATGCCACCGCTCTTCGCTACCTGGCTTCTCCTAATGAAGCTTTTGCTTCATCTTGTTCCTCCCCTCTGGTCCTTCTGATGGGAATTTTTACAACAGTAGTTGTCTTATTCATCTGGATATATGTGAAGTATGTACAAGTCCCTTTTAAGAAGATGCCCTCGATAGGTCTTTGGAACATTCCACTTGGCATTACGGCCTCAGCATTAATGTTGGTAGCCGCGCGAGGTGGTATCCAGCAAATTCCGTTGAATGCCAGCTTCGCCTGCTTTTCTAATAACGATTTCGCCAACCAGGCAGCAGTCAATGAACACTGGTTGTTTTTTGCCTCTCTCTATAAAAGAGCTTACAATACTGAAAATCCGTATCAATATTTTACGCTGGCCGAAGCAAGAAAAATAGTTGCCAACACCTATTCTCAGAATGGAGAAAATCAATTTCCGAAAATTATCCAAACAAACACTCCAAATGTTATTCTAATAATTTGGGAAAGCCTGACCGGAACAGCTGTCGAAGCGGTGGGTGGAACACCTGGCATCACCCCGGGCTTCAACCGTCTTGCCCAGGAGGGCTTGCTTTTTTCCCGCATTTACTCCACAGGGGATCGTACCAGCAAAGGGCTAACTGGTGTGCTCAGCGGATATCCGGCTCAGCCAAAGTTACCAATCATTGAATCCACAAAAAAAGCTTCTCAACTGCCAACGATAAGTTCAAGTTTGAAAGAAAGTGGATACTGCACCTCTTTTTATTATGGCGGCGAGATTGAATTCGATAATATGAAGACATATCTGAGTTTTGGGGGCTTTGACCGGATTATTGACCGCAAAAACTTTAGTCGTGAACTTTCCAAATCCAAATGGGGAGCCCATGACCATACCGTCTGCGAAATGGCCCTGGTTGATCTGAAGAAAGAGCGTCAGCCATTTTTTAGCGTAATCTTAACTCTTAGCAGTCATGAACCCTTTGAAATACCTATGAAAGCTAAAATACCAGGTCCAGACATCGAATCTAAATTCAAAAATTCTCTATCCTATACCGATCAGGTGGTAGAATCTTTTGTTGAAAAGCTTAAAAAAGAACCTTGGTACAAGGACACATTAATTGTTATTATTGCTGACCACGGTTCCCCTATTTTGGGTAATATTCAGCGATTCAAGCCTGAAAAATTTCATATACCCATGCTCTTTCTTGGAGGTGCGTTGAAAACAGCCGGGTCGGTCATTTCCAAGATAGGCTCCCAACAAGATCTGGCGAGAACTTTGCTGGAACAACTTGGTGTAAATGCCAATGATTTCTGCTTTAGCCAGAACCTGCTGTCAGATTCATCTGGACAATTCGCTGAATTCTTTTATAACGATGCATTCACACTGGTGAACGAAAGAGGATATGTGGCATTTGATAATATCTCACAACGCTTCCTTTACCGGGCCCCCCAGATCACCAATGATGATGTACGGCTGGGTCAGGCCATCATGCAGACTACCTACCAAGATTACCTGGATAAAGGGAACCTGGTTCGCAACTGGTAAAATTTGTAACCTGAGCGAAACCCGATTCCAATAGAAAAATATGAGGAAAGAATGCATACAAAATTTCATACAGAATCGCTGCCGGGAAACTTTGGCGCAGTCTTATAGCCAAAGCGAAAATTAAATAAGAAGAAGGTATTCTTCAAATGAATAAAGCCACTTTTATCCAAGAGATTGTGCCTGAAAAAATATTGTATTATGTAGAAATGATGCTTGTTGTTTCGAAACATGTACCATGTTGAACGTCTGATGTGCAGGAGGATTAAGTGTGACATACGAAATTACGGGCTTGCCGAATCCGGTTCATTACATCCGCGACTTCAAACGATTTCAGGAAATTTTGAGTGTCCTGGTCAGACATGGGTTCGGTCACCTCGTAATGGAACTAAAACACAGCGACTCTGCGCTTGGCCGGTTGATTTCATCCTTCCGGTTTGCTGGCCTGGACGAGGGCAAAACATCTTTGATAACTGTTGCAGAGCGCATCAGGCTTGTGTTCCAGGATCTCGGCCCAACGTTCATTAAACTCGGTCAGATTCTCAGTACAAGGCCTGATCTGGCTAGTGACGAAATCATGATTGAGCTCCAGCATCTTCAGGACAACGTTCCGGCTTTCGCTTTTCCTGAGGCGAAAAACCTGATCGAAGTGGAACTTGGAAAAAAACTCGAAGATGCTTTCGCCTCTTTCGATGTAACTCCTCTGGGAACGGCCTCCATCGGTCAAGTCTATGCTGCGCAACTCCACCAGGGGACAGATGTCGTGATCAAGGTACAACGGCCTGGCGTCAGAAGCCTTATCGAAAGTGATATCAGCCTGATGCTGATGGTCGCGCGTCAGCTCGAAAACCGTATTCCAGAGCTGCGTGCGATCGATCCGGTTGGCATAATTGAACAGTTTCAGCGCGCCGTGAGTCGAGAACTTGATTACACAAACGAGATGCGAAATGCGCGGCGTTTCAAAGCGGCCTTTGAAGAGAATCCACGGGTCGTAGTTCCGGCCGCGTATCCGGAATTCTCGACCCGCCTGGTCTTTACGATGCAGAGAATTCGTGGCGTCCGCATCACAGAATCAGCGTCTCTCGGCATCGACCCGCGCAAACTTGCCGATGTTGCCATTGACTCGGTGCTGACAATGGTGTTCGAGCACGGGTTCTTTCACGCTGATCCGCATCCAGGCAATATTTACGCTCTAGAAGGAGGGAAGATAGCCTTTCTTGATCTCGGCATGGTGGGGCACCTTGACGAGGGGCTGCGCTTTCGCCTGGCCGATCTAATCGTCGCGCTTGTCGAAAACGACATTGATGCGGCGGCACGCGCACTTCAGGCGATGGGTATTCATGACGAGCCGATCAACCGTGCGCTTTTTAATGTGAACGTTTCCGAAATCATGCATAAAATCATCGGTATACCGATTTCCGAAATATGTCTCTCAGAAATTATTCAGGATCTCTTCAACGGTGCACGCCGACATAAGATAAAAATTCCCCCCGACTGTTATCTGATGGGAAAAGCCCTGCTGACAGTTGAAAGTGTGGCGCGTAATCTAAACCCCGATATGAATATCGAAACTGCCATAACCCCACACTTGAAGCGCCTCATGATCATGCGCAACACTCCCGCGCGGGTCGGCAAGCTTCTTTGGCGCCGACTGAGCGAAGCTGCGGATATCATGGGCGATCTGCCCGAACAGGCTTCTGAAATATTAGCCTTGATGCAGCACAGCAAGCTGACTTTACGGGTAGAAACAGTAGAACATGGCAGTACTATGATGCAAGTCGAGAGACTGATCGGTAAAATAATTGCGGCGATCATTGTTGCCGCGCTAGTCCTGAGCTCCGCCATGTTTATCACGTTCTCGAAGATTGATTACCTGATAATGGGAGTTCCTGCGCAACTGGTTCTAGGTGTCGCCGGCTATCTGGTTGCCGCACTTTTAGGTGTACACATGGTCAGACAGGTTATTCGCCAGACCGATAGAAGCTGATGAACTACTGGAGGTGCTGCTCAAGAATAGTGACAGTTACACTTGGGCTTTGGCACTTCATGCGCACCAGCTTTATCGAAACCGAAAAGCGTCTCTGTCGATAACCATTGCGCCATATTCGGCTGTCACAACTGTGTCCTGACGCCCCTTATAATCACAGGGGCTTTTAAATTTTAGTCAGGATTACTTCGGCGAGAATGCTGATGTCTTTATACCAAGACGACGGCTAAAAAAGCCCGGCACAGGCAAAATCATAAACGCCCACCGTCAATGAAGCCCCAATGTGGTCGTCGTTCCGCGCAGGGAAATTCCCGATGCGGCTGAGCGCGCCGCATTCTATCGTAAATACGCCGAGATGGCCGCTAATTGATTGTTTAAACGGGCAAACCATCGGGGTTTGCCCG
>SABV01000746.1 GCA_009928855.1 Erysipelotrichia bacterium
AGACTTCATCATGCCAAAATCTGGCCGGCCGTTCGCAAATCAGAAGGCAGCAAAAGGCTACCAGGCCAAGAACAACCTGAAAGACACTCACGACATTACACCGGTTCGTGGCGGCTTCGTTTTGATGAAGAAACCGAGCGTCCAGAGACCGACAAGAATCAGCGTAGAGAAACCTGTCGGCAGTGGTGCAGGCGTTATCATACCAAACCAGCCCCGTGCAAAAATGCGGATTTCTGGAATGGGCGATGCTTCGCGGATCGAAAAAAGGCTTGCAAGAAACGTAACACCGGCTCTACAGGAAACCGCCAAAATAGACACTGATAAGCCTGTTGAAATTTCTGAAACAAGTAATATCGGCAAGCCGGCGAATGTAACAGTTACCAAATCGCCAGACGTAGCAAACAGGAAGCATTCATTCAGCAACACAGATATTACCGTTCCCAATGCTGTATCCAGCAAAATGCTCGATCTTGGTAAATCCATACCTGACTCTGAACTTTATATCGATAAAGACGACCCAAGCTATGGCCGAGAAACCAGGGCGCACGTAACGGTAAGATATGGCCTCGACACCGACAATCCGGCAGACCTGAAAAGACTTTCCGAGATGCCGCCGATCAGAGTAAAAATGGGAGATGTTTCCATCTTTGAGGCCGACAAATACGACGTGGTTAAAGTCGATGTCGATAGTCCGGAACTTAGAACGGCGAATCAAATGGTTGGCGAACTGGTTGCCGTTCCTGGCGAAACTCACAAAGATTACAAACCTCACGCTACTATCGCTTACGTGAAAAAAGGTGAAGGCAAAAAATATGTCGGCAACAAAACCTTGTTCGGCAAAACTTTTGAGATTGACGAAATAAACTTAGTAGACCGCGACGGGAAAGAGCATAAAATCAAGCTGACCGGCAAGCCGACCGATCAAGCAACCATCAAACAACCCGAGCCGGTCACAGAGCCAAAAGCACCAGAATCGCAGACAAAAGCAACCGAACCTGTCAAGCAACCAGTAACGAAAC
>SABV01000747.1 GCA_009928855.1 Erysipelotrichia bacterium
TGATGATTTTCTGGCAGCATCTGCGTCGTGAAAGCAGAATTAGTAAGTAGTAAGTGGAGATTAGTAAGTAGAAAACAATTCGGGCATGAGAAATTATCAGGGGTTTAAGCACTTGATTGTTTACCCTGTCAAACAATTCAACATGATAGATTCAAAAAATGTTGGAATCCATAATCAACAATCCAGATAAATTCTGCCACTAATCCTACCTACTTTCCCCTACCTTTTCTACTTACTACCTACTATCTACTTTCCCCTACCTTTTCTACTTACTACCTACTATCTACTTTTCCCTACCTACTACCTACTTTCCCCTATCGACCTTTTGACTACTTTTGGCGGCGAGAAAAAAGAATGATTTGAAGCTGACGATTAAAACAGATTTTGATAGTGATTTTATCAGCCGGTGGGACGCGTTTGTTCAGGCTCACCCCGAAGGCAGTGTGCTCCAAAGCCATTTTTGCTTTCAGCTTTTCGATAACACCTTAAATTTTGATCCTGTACTGATCTATTGTATCGATGAGCAAGGTGCTATAGCCGGATTGCTGCTCGGCGTGGTGATAAAGGAAAGCGGGTGGCTCAAGAAATCTTTTTCGTCACGAACGGTAGTTTATGCCGGACCGTTGATTGGGTCGGAAGCGGGAGCGCCAGGGCAGGTTTTTCAGGTTTTGTTGCAGCGCCTCGTTGAGAAGGTAAAGCATCGTTCTATCTTTATCCAATTCAGGCCTTCTTTCGATCTTTCGGCTTTTCAGTCAGTGTTTGAGCAGTTGCATTTTCGGCATACACCTCGTCTTAATCTATTGGTGGATGCTACCGATCGCGAGCGTTTGATGCGCGAAATTTCGGCATCACGGCTTCGGCAGATAAAACAATCCATAAAAAATGGCGCAGAAATCATTATTCCCGACAAGGCTTCGCAGATCGATGAATTTTACCAATTGCTTTCTGATCTCTATCGTCACAAGGTAAAGAAGCCACTGCCCGATAGAAGTTTCTTCCACGCATTCTTTTCGCTTACG
>SABV01000748.1 GCA_009928855.1 Erysipelotrichia bacterium
AACAACAATATTTGCAAAAACAGGAGCTGCCCCCGACTGCTGACGAATAGCATCAATTTCACATTTTAAAGCGGCCTGCAAACTGACTGCCAGAGCTTTTCCATCCAGAATTCCGGCTTTCATGAATTACTCTCCATCATGGCCCAACAGGTCGCAATCGCTGCCTTCAAAAAAGCTTCTGCAGCCGCGACATCACTTAAAAGATAGGGGTTGCCTTCCTTGCGCAAAAAAACTGTTCTTGCCAGCAAATCTTCGGATAAGGTCCTGATGCGTAAAGAAACCTGGTTAGCAGCCTCTGTTGCAGCCCTGTATTCATCCGGCCCCCTTTTTTTGGCTTCCCGCATAGCCAGATACGACTCTGAATCAAGGGTCACAAGATCGGTCAGCTCTATTCTGTCCTTTTCTGTCAACTGCAAGGAAGACTGCAGATCCGCCTCGATACTTTCCGGCTTGCCTTTACCGATTGAGTAGCGAATGACCATGGATACAAGAGCCGCGCCAAGTGCCGCAGTCAAGGCTGCCGCCGATCCTCCCCCGGGAACAGGTTCACGAGCCGAGAGTTTTTCCAGATAATCACTTAAAGTAATATCAGCGTAACGGATCATTCAGAAGATGTTGAAATGAAAAAAAGAAGTTTGATGTTCCGAGCAAGACTATTTAAGAGAATATGTACCCTGAAAAGATGCTCGCAGACCTTAAAACCATTTAGATAATACCTTATAAAATATAAATTTGCAAATTTTACTGTTTTTTTTCATGGCCGCATTCTGGAACAAAACCAGAAGGGACATGCGAAAAAACACATCGACGAAGAATTTGTCACAAGGCTATTGCAGAAAAAACGCATCCTTGATCAGATCTCCGGACAAAACACCATCCTGGGCCTCGTAAACGGCCAGCACATCAAAGCGGCAAGTGACTTCATCTGTTCCATACCGCTCCGCCAGGTACATCCTGGCAACCAGGGCCAGAACTCTCTGCTTGCGCGGACCGACAGCTTCAAAAGGGTTGTTCTGCA
>SABV01000253.1 GCA_009928855.1 Erysipelotrichia bacterium
TTTGCGGGATTCAAAATTTTCTCTTCAGCCCTGGTCTTCCCTTTCAGTGTGTCTTTTAATTTTTTCGGTCTTACTATTTCTGGTTCATCGACCGGATCGGTCATAAAACTATCTGGAGTGGTTCTTTTACCCTGAATAACCAGAATTCCATTTTCAGCACCTGACGCATCGCTAACTCCCCCTGCTAGAACCCCGGCTTTAGCTATTTCACCGGCAAATCCGTCACTAAGGTTGGCTCCAGAAAAACGCCCACTGATAAACTCTTTTGCCATGCGTCCCCAGGCACTGTAAGGATCTACGACAGCGTATTCCCGTAAATACTTCAATGTAGACTGCATTTCACCGAGGCGGTAAGAAATTGCAGCCATATTCCAGAGCGATTCAAAGTCTGAGCGGTCGCGATGGTAGGTCTGGGTATACCAGTAGAGTGCTTCACGCGGTTGCCCATTTTTCAGACAGGTCACCGCAAGCTTGCGGGTTATTTTGGGAGAGGTGGGTTTACTGCGGTGATAACGCAACAACAGCGGTATCATCGCAGTCGATTCGCTTTTGCTGTAAACCCTGGGATGCAAAAGGTCTTCTGGATCCATAGGGTCTCGTTGAGGCTCAATACATGAAGCCTGGGCGGGTTTTTGCGGAGCGGCGTTCTCGTTGATGACAAATGCAGATTTTGGCAACAAATTTTCGACAATATAGCTATCTGTATAGCCAAGTGCTCTGACAAGTTCCTGCAGGTTTTCGTCGGCGCGAACCGGTGCGCACAAGAGCCCCAACAGAACAGGGATCAGAATTTTTTTCATAGAGTTTCCTGAGATTGGTCTAAATCTAAAACAACTTCTGGTAGCTTTTCGGCATAATTCGCCAATTTTTCATCTATTTTTTTTCATAATTTTGCACAGCCTGGCTTAGATTTTTACCGGCTTATTTATGGAAATCAGATAAAAACACCAATCGAAACAAGTATCTAGCACGCTATACGCAGATAAAAATAAATTTATGATGACTACAGAAACACAAACAGTTATTATCATAAGACAATAAAACACTTGTTTTTATTCTGTTGCTGCCGGCCAAGGCCGCCAGACAGATACAGACAAAGTATAAAAGGAGCAACAGATGCGGTTATTAAGACGATCTGCAATTTTTCTGACAGTCGCTGTTCTTTTTCTGATGCCACTTCTGGCACAAGGTTCAACAGACTTCGATTTTTCCATTCTGGAAAAATCAGTAGTAGAAACCACCCTCGACAATGGCCTGAAAATCATAATTCTGCCACGTCACGATGCGCCGGTAGTATCTTTTGTGACATGGGCCAACGTTGGTGGCTCAGATGACCCTAAAGAATACAGCGGGCTGGCACACATGTTCGAGCATATGGCATTCAAGGGCACCGACACCATTGGCAGCCGCAACCCGAGCAAAGAGCTTGAACTGATGAACAAAGAAGACGAAATTTTTCTCAAACTTCGCTCAGAACGTCTCAAAGGCCGACTCGCCAACAATCAGGTCATTGCTTCGCTCACCGCTGAAATGGAAAAAGCTATCGCTGAGGCCTACTCGCTTGTAGAACCAAATGAATTCGCTAACCGTCTCGAAAAAGAAGGCGGAGCAGAGCTCAATGCTTTTACTTCACGCGACCAGACCGCTTACATTGTAAGCCTGCCTTCAAACAAAATTGAATTCTGGATGGCAATGGAATCAGAGCGTTTTCTGGCGCCCCGTTTACGTGAAATGTACAGGGAAAGAGAAGTCGTGGCGGAAGAGCGCCGCATGACTGTCGATAACCGCCCGGTTGGCAAGCTGGTTGAAGATTTTCTGGTAACGGCATTCAAGGCTCATCCTTATGGCCTGCCAATCGTCGGACACATGTCAGACATACAAAACTATTCACGCAAAGCTGCACAGGCTTTTTTCGATAGATACTATTCACCAGGCAACCTTACCGTAGCGATTGTTGGCGATGTAAAGCCAGAAGAAACGATTGAGCTGGCCAAAAAATACTGGGGCCGCATTGCAGCCCGTGAATTACCAGAACCTCTTGCCACAATTGAGCCTGAGCAGACTGGAGAGCGCCGGGTAACCATTGAAGAACGCGCTCAACCTGCATTGCTGATGGGCTGGCATGTTCCGGCAGAAACTCATGCCGACACCCCTGCTTTGCGGGCTTTTATCGATATCTTGGGACAGGGCCGCACCTCCAGACTCTACAAACGCATGATAAAAGATCTCAAAGTTGCCGTTTCAATAAGTGCCTTTACCGGCTGGCCCGGCAACAAATATCCTTCTCTTGCAGTAATATTCGCTTTTCCGAGTCAGGGCAAAAGCAATCAGGAATGCGAACAAATCATTGTCGAAGAAGTTGAAAAGCTGAAAAAAGAATTACTGACAAATGAAGATCTTGAAAAAGTGAAAGCTCGTGCCATGTCGGCATTTATCGGCGAATTACGCAGTAACATGGGATTGGCGCAGAATCTGGCCACATATCAGCAGTTATGGGGTGACTGGCGGGCGCTTTTTAGAGAACTTGGCCGCATCAACGCCGTGACGCCACAAGATGTGCAGCGTGTTGCAAAACAATATTTTGTCAACAGTAACAGAACCATTGCTTCCATGGAAACTATAACAGAAGCAACTGAAAGTGCAGATGAAAAAGAATGTCCGTGCAAAAGCAGTAAAAAAGGAGCCGGCAAATGATAACCAGCAATTTAAAACACAGGTTTTTTTCAGCTCTTTGCATCATGTTCTCTCTGCTGGCCGTTGTTCCAGCATTCGCTATCGATCTGAACTCTATCGTTTACCCTTCGCTTAACCCGGTAGTGTTGCCAAAAATAGAAGAAATCAAGCTTGAAAACGGCATTCGCCTGTATCTTCTCGAAGATAAAACTTTGCCACTTGTACAAGCTTCTGTAAGAATTCACGGCGGCTCTTATCTCGAACCCGCAGACAAAATTGGTCTGGCCGAAATTTGTGGTGAACTTTTGCGAGCCGGCGGCACCGAGAAATGGAGCAGCGATGAACTCGACGAGTTGCTCGAAAGCATTGGTGCTTCAGCAGAAACTTCCATAGACAATATCTCTGGCAATCTCAAGCTTATGATGTTGAGCACGCATACAGAACTGGCACTTGAAGTGATGGCCGAAATCCTCAGGCGCCCACGCTTTGAAGAAGCCCGTTTTGAGCAAACAATGCTGGCGGCAAAATCAATGATTTCACGCCGCAACGACCAGGCAGATCAGATTGGCGAACGTGAATTCAACAAGCTTATTTATGGTTCTGATTCTGTATATGCCAGACATTCAGAATACGCCACTCTCAAAGCAATCACCCGCGATGACCTGAAAGTTTTTCACAACAGAATTTTCAGACCCGAAAACGTACAGATGGCAATCTGGGGTGACATCGACAACAAAAAGGTGCTCGCTCTCGTTAACAAGCATTTTGCAGACTGGCAGAAAGGTAGCGAACCACTGCCTGATTTTCCGACTGTCGACTATAAGTTCGACAAACGCATTGCATGCGTCGATCAACCTGAAGCTCAACAGGCTAACGTTTATATAGGTCATCTTGGTGGTCGACTCTTCGATGCCGATCATCCACACCGCATTGTCATGAATAACATTCTGGGTGTTGGCTTTGGCAGTCGCCTGTTCAACCAGGTACGTTCGAAGGCCGGTCTGTGCTATTCGGTATATGGCATATATACCGCCAATCTTTCGTATCCCGGTATTTTTTACAACTATGTTGCCACAAAAAATGAAACCACCGCCAAGGCAACCAAAATGATTATTGAAGAAATCAAGCGTTTTCAGAAAGATCCTCCCACTGCTGAAGAGCTTAAAACTGCCAAAGATCGTTACCTGAATTCTTTCGTCTTCAATTTTGACGACAAAGCAGAGATAATCTCACGCATGGTTTATTATGACTTCTTTAAGCTGCCGAGAGATTTTCTGAATAAACAGAAAGAAATGGTCGAACAAACCACTGCCGCAGATGTGAGCGCGGCCGCAGTAAAATATCTTAAACCTGATTCACTGCGTATTCTTGTGGTTGGAAACCAGAAAGCATTCGACGAACCTCTGGCAAAGTTCAGCAATGGCAAACCAGAACTGATAGACGTAACCATACCACCCGAGAAATAGGTGTAATTCTCTCACTTAACCCTGAAATCAGCGGGAGCCAACTTATAGCCCTCCCGCTGATTTTTCTTATTAAGAATTTTTTAAATCTTCTGCGGCGCCCAGACTTTCAACAACAGCCATGAATGCAGCGGCAAGCACAAAAATCGGGGCAACAAAAACTGACAGCGAATAAAACAAAAAATAAGCCATTCCGAGCATATCCAAAAAATTGCCCGAAGTTGTACCACTGATAAAGCTTGTATATTCACGGCAGCCCAAAAGATGCAGACACATAAAAACAACCAGAATCAAAAGAGCCCTGAAGAAAAAACCCCAGGCAGAAAAAACAGCGGTTTTAAACGGATTCGGAATCTTAATATTCATCTGATGGTGCCCTGCCGTTCATAATTTTTTTCCAGGCCGCACCCTGTGTGAGTGAGTATAAGAGAACAGAGTCACCCACGGCATTGCTGGCACAGTATTTCGTTCCATACTCGGTTCGCACCGGAAAAGCGCCAAGTTCAAGAGATCGATACAATAATTTCAGGTATTCACGGTCATCAAATGATGCTGCTCCAAGAAATGCAAGCCCCGTAGAGCCTGCCGACAGATTTATAATCGGAATAATCGGCCCGGAATCGACGTCATCATGCCCCGTTCCGCCCGGCCACTCATAGGCATAGGCGAATCCACCCAATTCAGCTTTCAAATGTTTTCTGGCTTTCCAATATTGATCTTTTGCAAACTCGGGGTCTATGAGCTGCAAACAGTGGGTCACAAGCCAGATCGTGCTTCCTTCGGGGCCATCAAAAACTGTTTTACCGGTAAGATCAAACGACGAAACGAGAATTCCGGTTTTGGGGTCAATCAGCTTCTCTTTTGCAGCCTTTATCCAGGCTCGAAAAAAATCAGAATGATCTGTTTCGTCAAGAAAATCGCCAGTTTTTATAGCTGCCAGCGCGATACTGTTACAAAAAAGCCAGCATTCGTCAGGATAGCTTTCGGCACAAAGAACCGGGCTCTGCTGCATTCTCTGCAACATCAAGTTGATGCGCTCGCGATGCATTTGTTTGTATTCGGGCTTTTCTTCAAGCAATCTTCTTAGTGCCAGCATTAGAGCTATTTCGCCGTCAATAAAAATCGACTTTGGCGGTTTAAGTTTAAATTCAGACGTTTTTGCGTATGGCATGAGAAAAAAATGGATTCCATGCTGCTCTTCAAGCTTGATCGTTTCGTCAATAATGCTATCCATTACCGGCAAAACGACCGGCCGCATCTC
>SABV01000749.1 GCA_009928855.1 Erysipelotrichia bacterium
TGTGTAAGCCGTTCTCGGTGCGCGGGCCATTTTTTCAGGGAGCTTTATAAAGCCTTCTTTTTTAACTGCCGGATACTCGCCGCTTTTTTCCGGAGTTTTAAAGATGGGCAGAGCTCTGCGCATCTGGAAACCGAGCGGGTTGAACATATACTCGTAAAGCACAAAGCCGAGATCGGGGCGAATGATGGTTGAAGCTGAATCTGGTCTCATTTAAACACCTCTTTCTTTATTTGTTGACTACGGTTGTGACATAACCGAGGCAGGGAATCATATCGATTTCGTCACCATCAGCAATAGCTGCTTCGACGCTGACACCGACTTTTCTGTAAGTGCCGTTGGCTGCAGGCAGGGCCTGAACTTTTCCATCAGCGGCCTGATAAAGATCAACGCCCGCGCTAAACGCACCGGCAGCAGTAACTTTGTGGGTGCCTTCTTTGGCAAGCGTGTTTACTGCAACATTGGTGCTGATCAAAGCATCATATGCCGTGATGCCGATTGAGTTGTCAGTTGCAGTCGCGGTTGAATGTTCGACTTTTGTCCCATTCATTTTGACGAGACGTTTTCTGCCCACTGCGGCGTGGGTTTCAAAGGTAACCGGGCCATTAATCATGGTTTTTCTCCTGTGCTGGTTTACTTAATCTCAGTTTTTCTGAGTGTTCTGAGAATTGAGATAGCTCTGATACAGATCAGGCTGTTCTTTGGCTACGGTTGCAACAGCCTGCGCCTTGGTTTTGCCCGAAGCTACAAGTTTGTCGATTTCGCCAAAATAGGTTTTGCCAGAACCGTTTGTTTTGGGCTCTACTGTTTTGGCAGCATTGGGGGCTTCAGAGGCCATTGCCTGAAGACTGACAGAACGGTTGTTTTTTTCTGCCAGATAAAAGCCTTTGTAGGCATCGCCAACGCTTGTGCCTGCTTCAACGGCCTTCAGTGTCTCAGTCGAGTCACCCTGAGCCTTCAGGATTTCGGTCACGCGAGTGCGCTCTGCTCCTACAGCTGCGCTGATTTTCTCGTTTACAC
>SABV01000254.1 GCA_009928855.1 Erysipelotrichia bacterium
CAGCCCTACGGTAGCTTTGTCGCCGGCCTGCATCTGTTCAAGAATCTCAAGCGCGCGCGAACGGGCCGTATTGAAAACAGAAATTCCCTGATGGGTGCAACCCATCGACATTGAATTATCAAGCAAAACTACAAAAGCTGCCGGCGTAGCCGAAGAAACCCCGGCACTGGCGCTTTGCCCGATAAAAGGCCGTGAAAGAGCCATGACCACAAGAATAACCGTTAACACGCGCAACAGCAACAAGAGAAGATTGCGCATTTTGCGACGCCGGGCAACGTATTCCATAGAAAGTTTTATCAGTCGCAAACTGGGAAACTCTTTACGAACAGGCGTTTTGCGATAATAAAGATGCAGGTATACGGGAATGACAATGCCAAGCAAACCCAGTAAAAACCATGGACTGATAAAACTCATCTATTAAGACCTCTCATTAACAGCTTGACGACGCGTAAAAAAGCTACGCAGATTAGCTTCGAGAGGCATCGAAGTATCGGCAATCAAATAATCAATGCCCGATTTGCGCAAAGCCGACCTGAAAGTGCCTACAAGTTGCTTCACCCGCTTCAGATATTCACTTCTAAGAGTGAAAGCATCGGTAACTATCTCAGAACGATCTTCAAGATCTTGAAAAATCGTGGTGTCATCAAACGGAAAGTTAATCTCGTCTCGATCCAGCACGTGATACAGCACAATTTCGTGCCGACGGGTTTTAAGCTGGCGCAGCTTTTTAATAATCGTATCAGCGTTATCCATAAGGTCAGAAAAAAGAATAAAAATACCGCGCTTCTTCATAGCCTGGCCAACCATATCGAGGCTTTCGCCAATATCGGTTGTATCAACCGCCTTTGTCGCTTCAAGTTCACTACAGACGGCCTTCAAATGCGCCATTCCGGTTCTGGGCCTTATCATTTTGCGCAAGCCATCGGCGAAGGTCACCAGACCGACCGAATCCTGCTGTTTTAGCATCAGATAAGCAATTGACGCGGCCAGAGTCGAGGCATAGTCTATTTTGCTAAGAGCTCCGGCACCTTTATAAGACATAGAACCGCTGGTATCCATAACAAGATAACCAGAAAGATTCGTTTCTTCCTCGTGTTCCTTGATATAAAATTTGTCGGTGCGGCCGTAGATTTTCCAGTCGATGTCTCTTAGCGAGTCACCGGGCACATACTGGCGATATTCAGAAAACTCGACATTGAAACCCTTGAACGGGCTTTTGTGAAGCCCTTCGACCATGCCTTCAACAACGCTTCTTGCGCGTATTTCCATTGAAGACAGCGATGCAAGAAGCTCCGGGTCAAGAAATCGCGATATTTTGCGGGTTTTCTCCATTTAACGACAGCCCTCTGCTAAAAGCGACACTAACTCTGTGCTGTCTGAAACCTTGCCTATGCAGCCGGCTCCGCCACAGATTTGAGAATTTTTTCGATAATGGTATCAGGGCTGACGCCTTCGGCTTCAGCGCTGAAGTTAAGCATGATTCTGTGCCTCAACACGGCATAAGCCAGTGCTCTGATGTCTTCGCAGGCCACATAAAACCTGCCCTGCAAAACAGCACGGGCCTTGGCGCCCAGAATAAGGTATTGGCTGGCACGCGGGCCAGCGCCCCAGGTAATGTAATCGTTAACAAAACCCTGCGACTTTTCACGACCAGGTCGGGTTGCTTCGGCAATCGATACTGCGTAACGAATTACCCGGTCAGAAACAGGCACACGACGAACTATTTCCTGGAGTTCTCTGATGCGGGTGCGGTCAAGAACCGCTTCAAGGTTTGCCACGACTCCGCCGGTAGTGGCTCTTACCATGGTGATTTCTTCTTCAATCGGCGGGTATTCCATGCGCACGTTAAACATAAAACGGTCAAGCTGAGCTTCGGGTAATGGATAAGTACCTTCCTGCTCGATAGGATTCTGCGTTGCCAGCACAAAAAAAGGTTCAGCCAGATGGTAAGTAGTACTACCACTGGTTATTTTGCGTTCCTGCATTGCCTGAAGCAGCGCAGCCTGTGTTTTAGGGGGGGTTCTGTTTATTTCATCGGCCAGCAGAATCTGCGTAAACAAAGGGCCTTTGACAAACCTGAAATGTCGTTCACCGGTTTTCGTGTTCTCTTCGATGATTTCTGTGCCAATAATATCGCTAGGCATCAGATCGGGCGTAAACTGCACCCGCTTGAACTCAAGATCCAGAAGCTGTGCCAGGCTGTTCACCAGAAGAGTCTTGCCCAGACCGGGCACGCCGATAAGCAGCACATGACCCTGAGCAAACATGGCATACAAAACTTCTTCGACAACTTTTGTCTGACCGATAAAAACCTTGCCTATTTCATCAAGAATCTTTTTATGGGCTTTTTTGATCTCAGCCAGAGCTGTTACTTCGTCAAGCTGCGGTTCAGCCACGGGTTGCGCCGCGGTGTTTTTTGTGATGTCCTCTGCCATGTATGTCACCTCCTGCGTTTTCGCGTCAACATTATCACGAAACGCCAGGCTGTACAAGAGGCAGATTTTTACAGAATTACTGCTTTACTTCGCCGTTTTCAAAAACAAAAATTGCAGTTTCTTCTTTTGGCGGCTCGATATCAGTATTTGTGTAGTCAATATAAATACTCAGCCTGCCATCGCCGTCCCGATCTTCGATTGCGGCGTGCCCGGCGCAAAAGCCCGTTTCTTCCCAGACTGTCTCGTATTTGCCGTCTTTTAACTGCAACAGGGCAAATTCTTTGAAGCCACCCGAACCGCCTAGGTCCATCTGAATCAGCAATTCACGTTCGCCTGAACCGTCGATGTCTTCTTCAATAACATTCTCTACGGCCCGGCCTTCAGAAGCAAAAACTTCTACGGTTTCGCCGGGAGCTTTAAGTATAATGCGGTCATTGCGGGCAAAGGTGCCTTCTGCCTGACTACGTTCAAGAACCAGGCGACCTTTTGCGCTTACCGAAATATCACTTTGCTCAAACATGGCAGCCTGCGTCAGGCAAGATGTCATGAGACTCATAATTGTCAGAATTATTGTTTTATTCATATTCATTATCCTTATTATCTGGCAATGCCCATGGCGTTGGCATACGAGGCATCAATAAGACTATCAACGGTTTCACCCGGCTGTACCAGCCATTTTTTGACCAGCACCCGTTCATCTGCCGTAAGTTCAAGACCGAGACACATCTTCATTTTTAAACCATAACCACGCGTTTCTACAGGTATCTTGCTGTTGGCTTTGAGTTGCTCCCATGAGAGCTTCATACTTTTGGAAAAAGGCCCGAGGTTGTAAGCGCAGGCACCCATAATAAGCTTTTCAGCGCCATCTTTTTTGCTTACCGAGCCGCTGTTAAAAATTTCTTTGAGGTATTTGGCGCCACCTTTGAGATTCTGAGCCGGATCTTTAGGGTTAACACCAAGTCCCTTCGCTGTGTTTGGCATTAACTGCATAAACCCAAGAGCCCCGGCCCAGCTTTTAGTGAGAGTACCACGAGTGCTCTGATGAATGCCGCGGCTTTCTATCCAGATAATAGCCCGCAAATAATCTTCTGGCGTAATTTTATGACCATATTTATTGGTAACATCCGGAAACTTCCAGGAAGAACAATAACCGGCTGCGTCATCAAACCAGGCTTTAAACTTCGCAGAACCCGTAGAAACAGCTTTACCGGAAGCATTCGCAGGCGCAATAACGGCCGGAGCTTTTTCTTTTGCAGCAGCAGAAGTTTTGCTGCCGGTTGCAACCTTTGCCTGCTCAGCTGTTGCAGTAGAGGCTGTATTGGCAGCAGACTTTGCAGGTGAAGCCTGGCTCTTCAGAATCAAAATCTCATCATCAATGGCAGCGGCATTGGCAGATGGAATTATTCCCTCTGCAAGAGCAGCAAAAAAATCTTTGATGATTTTAAAAAATCCTGCATATTCTTCGTCTTCTTGCGAAGCCGACTCAACAAAGTTTTCGTATTGTTGAGCATCAGCACTGTTATTAACTTCAAAAGGACTCTGTGAAAACGCCGGGACGCTGGAACAGAAACACGCAACCAGCACCACAAACAGAAGTTTTTTTATCATATCAGACTCCGGATATTATTCTGAATTGTCACTTGTTATCTGGCTATTATACTCGATATAACCAGAAACAAAAAGGCCTTCAGATAACAAAATTTCTGCGTGTTTCTGCAGTAATTTCTGTAAAACACCGCAATTGATGAGGCAATTCTGGTGCAACACCGCTTACTTTTGAAATTCACCTTCTAATGTCAAGATAAACATAGATTTGGTGTTAAATAGGGTTATAGTGTAAAATAAGAACAGAGAAGCGGATCTTGACGGTAATATTATTGTGCAATAAACAACAGGGTTATCATGCATCGTGATTATGGTCAGGCTGATAAGCAATTGGCTACAAGGGAGAGCAACCATGCAAAATTTTATGAAGTATCTGAAAAAACGCGGATTCACTCTGGTAGAAGCTCTCATAGCTACTGTAATAGCCGGTTATTGTATTCTACCGGTTATAGGCACCCTGCATAGCGGCCTCAGACAGACCGAAAACTTTGACCATCGCGAAAAACTGCGCGTGCTGGCCCGTTCAAGGCTTAATAAAGAACTGGCCGCTGCGGCTTTTAATCACACAAATATCGATAAAACAACCTCTTACCATTATGTTTACTATGGATATCCCTCAACATTACCGGCAGACACAGAAGCCAACCCACCGCAACTGCTGACATACGACACCGCTCTGGCATCAGATTCTTTCTGCCCTCTTACTCTTCCTACATTAGGCGGGTCCACAATAGCAACGGGCTATGCCACTGTTACCCAGATACTTTACAGTTATAAGGTTAGTGTCGAAGTTAAAGAACAACTCACAATTGCCACCACAACCAAAAACATCACAGCTGAACTGTTACACAACCTTGGCGGTCTCAAAGCTTTGGTGATAAAAGCCGAAGTTGAGCCAAACATCAATATTGACAGCACTTTGATCGATCCCTTGACTCTTTTTTCACTGTTGAATGTTCCAAGCTTTGGCGACGAGCATTTATGGGTCTCAAACCCTTCAAACTATGAAATAATTTCTGTCGACCCTGAATCAAGAGCAGCTGTTGCAAATTTTTCTCTGGCAGACCCAACTTCGACTGTAGATACCGATCGCTCAGCCAGAAACCTGGCAGTAAACCCGAACAATAAATTCGTGGCCTATATGGGTCTTAAAAATATCTACGCTTTAAACATTGACAGAGAAAGCCCTGATTATGGCAATGTAAAGGCAATCTGGTCTTCAAGTAACACCTCTGTAACCAACTTTGTCGATACCACAACCAACAAAACCGAAAAGGCAAAAGCCATGCTTGACCGCGGCATCGCCTTCAGACCTGACGGAAAATACTGCTTTATCACTTACCAC
>SABV01000018.1 GCA_009928855.1 Erysipelotrichia bacterium
AAAAGAATAAAAAGATATTCAGGGAGGGATTGTCGTGAAAGATTTTAACAGTCGTAATGACGGCGTTGATTTTGACCGGGCAGTACTAATTGATTCAGGTGTCTGGTGGGTGGGTTTTCAGGACCGCGATTCAGGGTTGCGTTGCAACCCTTATCTTATCATCGAAGGTGACGAAGCTGTTCTGCTCGATGGTGGTAGCCGACCTGATTTTCCTGTCGTGATGATGAAAATTCTCGAGACAGGCTTTGACCCCCGCAAGATTACAGCGTTGATCTACGACCATTCCGACCCCGATCTCTGTGGTAATATTCCAAATCTTGAGCAGATGATAGCAAGGCCTGATCTTAAGCTGATATGCGACGATTTTAGTGGAATATTTATTCGTCATTACAACGCGAAGTCTGAATTTGTAAATATAAGTGACATCGATTTTCGTTACACTTTTGCAACGGGCAGAACGCTTGAATTCATAACGACTCCATATTGTCATACAAGGGGAAGTTTCGTCGTTTATGATGCCAAAACTAAAATATTGCTCAGTGGTGATCTTTTTGGCACTTATGACCCTGAGTGGCGTTTTTTTCTAGGTCTTGCTGAAGATTGTGCCCATGACCGGGATTGCAAACAATGTCGCATCTGGCGAAAAAATTGTCCTATCAAAGAGTGTTTGAAGTTTCATTCAATGGTTATGCCATGCAAAAAGGCATTGCGAATGACCCTTAAAAAGCTCAAAAAGCTGCCTTTTGAATATGTCGCTCCTCAGCATGGCAGTATTATCGACAGAAAGACGGCTGATGTTCTGATTCGAGAACTTGAAGCGCTGGAGAAAGTCGGAATAGATTGCTTTGATTCTGAAGACGACTTGCCCGCCGCCAACCTATGAAAACAGACGACTTCCCTATTGATGGAGTTATAGACCTTACGCGAAAAGGCCTTTCGGCAAAAGACGTCGGGCCCTATCTTGTTGATTTGTGGGCAGAGCTGAAAGACGCTCAGATTAACGCTTTGCTTCTTGAGGCTTTGATCAAGAGGTATTCGTCATCTGAAAAGAAACTTCATGAATTGACGACTTCATTGCGCATCAAACAAAATGCCCTTCTTGAAGATATCGGAGCCGCAGCTGCCATTCAACAGACTTTATTGCCTAAAAATCTTCCCGTATCAGGTGTGATTGATGCGGCATGGGAATACCTCCCATGCGAACAGATTGGCGGAGATATTGTACATGTTTCCCCGATAAACAAAGACAACTGGGCTGTCTATGTCGTAGACGTAGCCGGTCATGGTCCCCGGGCGGCCATGATAACAGTTGCTATCGCGCAGTTTCTGCAATCGTCTGCAGAAGATCTTTTGATGTCACCCGAAAACGTAATGCTGTCTCTCGATCAGGCTTTTCCTTTTACACGCTTTGGCAGCTTTTTTACCGTAATCTATGGGGTTCAGAATTTACATGACCGTATTTTCAGGTTTTGTAATTCAGGGCATCCTTTGCCTGTTTTTATGGAGCCCGGCAAATTTCCACGTTTTGTCGAAGGAAACGGGCCGATGCTTGGTCTCGGTCTGCCTCTGACCTGGCCTGAAATAAGTGTTGAATTGCGCCCAGATACAGGTCTGATGCTATACACTGATGGTCTTGTTGAGTGTGTCAACGCTGCTGGGCAGTCGTTTGGTGATGATCGTCTGTTGCAGATGCTTGAACGTCTGCAGGGCAAAAGCGCCAGCGAAACGGTGAGCCAGATTATGCGAGAAATGCGCTTATTTATGGGAGAAACCCAATTTCAAGATGATTTTACCCTGCTTTTGGGTAAAGGAATTGGTTGATAAACATTCGAGTGTTGCCAGGCTGTTTTATTATGAATAATATTATTTTAACCTGTGGTCCGGCCTCCGAAAGCCCTGAATTGCTTTCGACGATGGCCAGTGTCGCCGGTGGTTTCAGATTAAATGTTGCCCACCTGACCTATGAGCAGCTCGAAACATGGCTGCAAAAGCTTCTGCAATTGCGTGCTGATACCGGTCGCAATTTTCGTATAGTTCTTGATCTGCAGGGTGCTAAGGTTCGAATCGGGCATTATCCGGCGGTTGATGATCTTCCTGATACCATTGAACTCTTTTATGGCAATTGTTCAGAAGAAATCTGTCGAATACCGGTGCCGTCAGAGAGCGTTTTTGCCTTTACAGATGTTGGCGACCAGCTCTTTCTTAATGATCGTAAAGTTATAGTCAGAGTCTTTAAAAAAAGTGATCATTCGCTCATGGCCAGAGTCGAACAAAATGGTCCATTGAGTAGCGGCAAGGGTTTGAATTCACCCGACCGTGTGTTTGAGATGGCGCGTGTAATGCCCGGTGATGCACAAGCAATCAGACAAACTCTGCATATTGATAATCTTGATTATGCGGTTTCATTTGTCTCAGACGGGCGTGAGGCTTCGCTTTTTCGTCCGCTTGCTGGTGCAAAGAGGCTTATTGCCAAGATTGAGCAGCGGGCGGCATTTGCAAGCCTGAAAAATATAGATGCAAATTTTGATGAATTCTGGCTTTGCCGAGGAGATCTGGGCGCAGAAGCAGGTTTTAAAGACCTTGGCTTTTACCAGAGACTTTTTGTTGAAGCCATAAAAACCTTTTCTCACCCATCGCTTCTGGCCGGCGAAGTGCTCGGCTCAATGGTCGTTTCACCGCAGCCTTCTAGAGCCGAAATCGTGCAGCTCTATGATGCCATGCATGACGGCTTTGCTGGTATCGTGCTTTCGGACGAAACGGCCTGTGGTTGTCAAATTAATGCGGTAGTGAATTTTCTTAAAAGTTTTTTTTGAAATTTGTCTTGTAACGGGTTATGTGGGGGCTGATGCAAAACTGCTCTGAAAAAAATATTGCCATGCCGTTTTTTTCTCATCGCGAAGACTGGCTTCTGCCCTCACAATTGTCTGGCGACGCCAGAATTCTGCATCTGTATAATTCTGGTTTTGATGCACAGTTTAAAGATAAATTGCTGTTTTTTGCTGTCAATGCCGAGATGCTGCATCCTTTTGCTATTCTGGTGCCCTTGGCCATGCTCGACCTTGTCTGTGAGAATATTACGTTGCATTTTGATGCTACAGGCATTGCTTTTAACGATAAAAATGGAACGCGCCTTATTCTGCAGGCTGCAGCCCCTGTAAAATCTTCTTTGCGGCCATCAGAAATTAACTGGTCTGCTATAGAAGAAAATCTGCAAACTTTGTATGGCAATCTCAAGTTGTTTGGCCGTTCTTCAATCATACTGGATTTGCTATTCGGTTGTGCTGACGCCAAAAACTCTCTTTTGACCTCAGAAATGCTGATTTTATCGCCAGAGCCAGATCTTAAAAAACTGCTTCCCTTTGTTGGCATGGGAGAGGGGCTGACGCCGTCTTTTGACGATTTCCTTTCCGGGATGTTGTTCGCCGACCGTTTTTTGGGCATTAACAGAATTAAGATTCCGAAAGATTTTTTGTGCGATATTGCCGGTCGCACCACTATTCAGGCTGTTCAGCAGCTCAAATTCGCGTGTCTCGGGTTGTTGTCGATGCGCTTTGAAAGTTTTCTTTATAATTTTGCCAGTCAGAAAATCAAATCGTCAGAGGTGGTAAAATTGCTCGCTCACGGGCATTCCTCTGGCACAGAGCTGCTTTGCGGCATCTGGCACTATCTTGCTCATATAGCGCCGCCAGGCTTGTTGCCGGCCATATAAAAACAGACAATGCTTACCACAGAATATAAAACCGTTTTTGAAAAATTTTTGTTTCCGAGCGCGTTTCTCTTCTTGCTTGCAGCGGTTATCATGGCGATATCTCTGTTTTCGGGTTTTGATGGGTCTGCAGCTATAGCTCTTATATTATCGGTTGCCATTTTTGTTTTGAGTGTTTCTCTTATGTTTGGCTTCAGCACCTGCTATGAGTTTTCTGCTGAAGATCGGCGAGTATATTTCAGGCTCTCCTGGTTTTCGTTCAGTTGGCGTTATTGTGCCGCTGAGGCTGACGATGTTACAGCATTTAGCGTTACCGGCATTCGTAACCGTGCCCGCGTTCATGTCTGGTGGACTTATAAGATTGTTATGATTCTTAAATCAGGCATGGTTATGAGCGTTTCACCATCTACAGATAAATCGGTTCATTCAATGAACCGACTGGCCGAAAAGCTCGCAACCCTTATGGGCTGCGAATTCTTTTCGGGGCAGGGCGAAAAAACCATCCATGTGGCTATTGCCGGCGAACGACCTATTTTGGAGTATCATGAATGGCGCATGTCTGATGTCGTCGCTGAATTCTGGCCGGATATCGCGTGTTCACTGATTTTGTTTGCTGTAATTCTGTGTTTTATAGTGGCAGCTGTTGTGATACTGAGTCAAACCTTGCGATAACCAAGCAATACATCGGCAAGTTGGCCGGTTGAGCCATCTTCGCGCTCAAAACTGCCGTTCAGAATCAGTGAATTGCCGTTGATGTCTGCTGATGCCCGAGTAAAATTCAGATTCAATGATTTTATGCCGAGTTCAGGCAGAGTACTCAACTCATTCTTGTCGATTCTGCCATCGCTGTTTAGATCGCGATAGAGTTTTAATGCTTTAAAAACGGGGTCGAGATTGTTTATTTTGCCGTCTAAATTGTTGTCATGTTTCGCAAGTTCGGCAAAGCCGTTGGCGGCACTGTTCTGATCGCCAAACAATTCTCTGCCGTCGTCTACGATACCGTTGCCGTTGCGATCATAGGTCAGCAGGGCGGTGTCGCCTTTTACCCAGGCCGTGCTGTCAAGCTTGCCGTCAGCTGTTATATCAAATAATGCCCCTTTGCCGGCTTTTGTCAGCTTTATGCCTTTGCCGCTCAAATCAAGAACAAGCGGGTCTACCTGCTTTATGCCCATCTCTTCAAGGCTTATACCAATTCTTTCTTCGTTGTCAGAGTTTATTTGAAATTTTAGTTTTATTTCGTAAACATTGCGCTGTGTGAGCCTGCCATCTATGTCAACCATTGATTCGTTAGCATTGACAGTCTGATCAGGCGCTGTGCTCTCGCTGTTGTCCGCATTTTCCTCGACAACAGGTGAGTGCGACGAAGAAAATGCTTCCCGGGTTTGCCTGAACATTTTGTCAAAGCGGTTTTTTAAAACTGTATATTCTTCATCATTTTTGCTGATCATTCTCAGCATCAGATCAAAGTCGCGCTGGATTTTCGGGTCGATATTGCCTTGCTCCAGCGATTGGTCGCTGTTGACCGTAAGTTTCAGGTTTAATTCGGATCTGACCGATGTCTGTTGCCTGAATTGCGTTATAGTCTGAGTCGTTTTGTTCAGGGGTGATAATTCAACCTGGTCTTTGGGTGCCCCTGAAGTAGTCTGGGCCTGTTCAGCGGTTCCCTGTCGTAAAAAATCGACAATTTTTCGGGAAAAACTACTGGCCTGAAATCGTTGCGCTGAAATTGACGCAGAAATAGCCATTTGTTTACTCCTCCTTGAGTAAATTTACACATCCGTATGTTTCTTTTTTTTAAACACTATCCCTTATTCGTATCGGCAAATAGCCCCTAAAAAGTTATAGCAAAAGAAAAAATGTATAAAAAATGCGCATGTGCACCAGAAATGCGAGTGCTTGACTGATTTGATTTATTACTTTATGCTCCTGTTGCGGCCTTGACCGGCTGAATCCTTAAATTTGCGGTTATTTATGAAAGAGTCACCTGGTAAAGCTGAAAACACTATGAGCCGGTTTTCGAAAGCTGATTTTTGGCTTTATCTTTTTCTGCTCCCTCTGTATTTTGCGGTCTGGGGAAAATTTGGACAGAAGTTCGCTGCCGGCGCGGTAATCAGTATGGCAACCGGTGTTTTTTGCTGGTTCGTTGCGCTTGTATTATGCTCGCCGCCTGAAAACAAAGAGTTTTCTGAAAAAACTTTCGCCTGGCCTTTATTTGCGCTTTTTCCGTTATTCTGCCCTCTTGGTTTGCCGTTGTGGCTTATTCCATTTATTCTGATTATTTCTTATCTCGTTGCAATCACCTGCTTCGGAGGGTATGGCAGGCATTTTTTTAATCCTGTTGCTCTGGCTGTAGTTTTTATGGTTTGTGGTTACAGTAATACTGCATCTCTTAGCGCTACACGTCCATTGCCGCCCGCCAACAGTGGTTATAAAACCTGGAGCGCCGGAATGCCTGCTGCTAAGCCGCTATGGCGAATATATGAAAGCGTTTCTTCGGCAAGACTTGTTGAAGCATCGGTATCTGGAGCATTGCCAGCAATACCCGGCCATGCCTTTGGCTTGCCATTGTTGCTGGCATCATTTTGTATGTCTTTCGTTTTTGCACATCGCCGCCTCTGGTGGCTTGCTGCCGTCGCCGGCACAGCATTATTTGCCTTTGTTTGTTCAAAATATTCAGTTATGGTAATTTCGCCGGCTCACCCTCTTTTGCTTGGCATAGTGCCAGGACTGCTGCTGATCGCCATTGCTGATTTTTCTACTTTGCCAGAATCTCCGCTTGAACAGCTGCTCGGCGGATTAATTTTTGCCGCGCTCGCTTTATTGTTTATCGTAAAATCAGACAATGCCCTTGGGCCTGTTTTTGCCTTTCTTCTGGCGCAGGTGCTATTGCCCCTTTTAACTGATCTGACAAAAAAATGGAGCCGCAAATGAACCATTCAGGCGCCATGCTTCTTGAATTTAAGTTCATGCTGATTCTGGCAACACTTTGCTCTGCCTTACTCATGCTGACGCGCGCTACAGTCGGAGAACGGGCCGAATTGACGCCCAGAACAGCTTCTGCCATTCTTGAAATGCTCGGTGAAGAGACGATTCCGGGGCAGTCTGTCGCTATTGATCATTTTAAAGCTGTTTTTAAACATCGTCTTTCTGGTCGCATAAAACTCTGGCAAAGCGTTGTAAAGCCTGAACTTTGGGCTTGTGAAGCGACTGGCAATGGTATGTGGGCCGAAATTACTCTGGTATTTGTTTTTAACCGAGCCGGTCGGCAAATTATTGGTTTGCGCGTGGTTGAACAGAATGAAACCGCTGGCCTCGGCGGTTTGATTGCTGAAGAAACTTTTTGCGAGCAATTTGCTGATCTGCATACGGAACATGGAGTCGAAATGGCTGCGGCAAGGGTTATGAATAACCAGTTTGATGCTGTCAGCGGTGCCACGGTCTCTTCGCGCGCGGTTGAGAAAATTCTGAACAGGGCACTTAATGCTTTAAATGATTATAACTAAATTGTTTGGGAGAGCATTGTGAAATACTGGAAAATAATCTGGCAGGGCATGATCCCGGCTAATCCTGTATTTGTGCTCGCTCTTGGGCTTTGCTCAACCCTGGCGGTTACTCTGAAGGTTGAAAACGCTTTTTTTATGGCTGTTATGGTCGGCATTACAACGATTTTCAGTTCTGTTGTCGTTGCCGTGCTGCGTTATCGCATTCCATTCAGATTCAGACTGCTTTCTTATATGCTTATCGTTGTTACTGCGGTGATTTCGGTTGAACAACTGCTGCGAGCTTTTTTTCCTGACATGGCAAGGGCATTGGGGCCCTACGTTGGCCTGATTGTCACTAATTGTGTTGTCATGGGGCGACTTGAAGCTTTTGCGTCGTCGCATCGCCCATTAGAAAGCTTTTTTGATGCTCTTGGTGTGTCACTTGGTTATTTAATCGTGCTGATGAGTATTTCAGGAATCCGCGAACTTCTGGGAAACGGTACTTTGTGGGGTTTGAAAGTTGTGCCTGACTTTTATATCGCTTGTCGGGTGTTTAATTCGCCGCCAGGTGCATTTATCGTGTTTGCAGCATTGCTTTTTGTTGTGAACTGGCTCAGATCAGTCGCGAAGAGAGATAGCTGATGGAACCAGAACAGATCATGCCTCTGTTGAGCATTCTTTTTACGGCAGCAATTGCTGAGAACGTAGTGCTGTACTATTTTCTCGGAACCTGCCCGCTGATATCGATTTCTTCTGATTTGAAGGCTTCTTTTCAGATGGGCGTTGCGGTGAGTCTGGTCATGTTGATTACCGTCGCGGCTAATCATGTCGTTTTTTATGGTCTGCTGCGCCCTCTTGCCCTGGAGTTTCTGCAACTGCTGTTTTTTATTCTCATTATTGCGGCAGTTACCCAACTGCTTGAAGAATTTCTTGACCGGTTTTTTCCGGCAGTTTATGGTGCGTTTGGTATTTTTTTGCCACTTATCGCCGTTAATTGCGCCATTCTCGGGGTCTCAATGTTTGCAGTCTTGAAAGAATACAATCTTATGGCTTCACTGGCTTACGCAGCCGGAAGCGGTGCCGGCTGGACACTGGTCATCTGTCTGATGGCTTCGATCCGTCGCCGTATCGATATGGCAAATATTTCGCCGTATCTGGGCAAAACAGGCATAACCATGATAATTGCAGCTATTATTGCAATGGCTTTTTCGGGGCTCTCTGAAATTTTTAGTCGGGAAATCTTCTGATGCACATTATTCTGGCTATTTTGCTGGTAAATGCCTTTGTGCTGGCACTTTGCGGGTTGATCGCCGTTGCCGGTCGTTTTCTAAGGCAATCAGGCAAAGTTAGAGTTGTTGTCAATGGTAACGATCAGCAAGATGCTGATTGCGGGCAAAAACTCTTCACAACGCTGGCAGGGTGCAATGTGTATTTGCCGGCGGCCTGCGGTGGCAAAGGCACCTGTGGTCGCTGTCTGGTTAAAGTTATGGGCGGCGGCGGGCCCGTTACGCCGATGGAAAAAATTCTGCTTACGTCCGAACAGCTGGTTGAAATGGCGCGATTGGCATGTCAGGTTAAGATTCGCGAGAATATTCGGGTCGAGCTGCCTGCTGAACTGCTTTCTGCGAAAGGATTCAGAGCAAAATTACTCAGCTCTGTGCATGCTGCTGAAGATATAAAAACTTTGAATTTTGCGCTCGAAGATGGCCAGGGTCTTGAGTTTCTGCCGGGGCAATATTTGCAGGTTTTTCATCGGTTGCCCTGGGAAACAGCTATCAGAGCTTATTCTATTTCTTCTCCGGCTCATCAGAAGACCTGTTTTTCATTAGATGTGCAGCGTGTAGATGAGGGACTGGTCAGCAATTTTTTGCATCAACTGCAGCCGCAGCAGGTTGTTGAGTTTAGTGGCCCTTTTGGTGAAATGGCTCTGAGAGAATCGCATCGCGAAATGCCCGTAATTCTTGTTGCCGGTGGGGTGGGGGTTGCGCCGATGCGCTCTATTGTGTCGCAATTGCGTGCGTGGGGATTTTTAAAACCGGTAATGTTTTTTCATGGTGCCAGAAGTCGTGTTAATCTTGTCGCTGAAGATTATTTTCGTGAGCTGGAGCATACCTGTAAAAATTTCAGCTATTTTCCCGCATTGTCGAACCCGATGCTCGAAGAAGGGTGGGTTGGCCAGCGTGGTATGATTCATCTTGTAATTGAACGTATTTTGCCTGAAGCAGCCGGGGCAGTTTGTTTCGTCTGTGGCCCTGCTCCAATGATGCAGTCAGTCACAAAAGTTCTTGTTGCTAAAGGCGCTGCCTCTGATAGAATATTTACCGATCCTTTTGATTTTTAAAAATAACAGCCATGCTAGATAACCGCACAATTACGGCAGGTTCGCACCAGAATACCAGTGTTCTGGCGTTTCGCTTTCGCTTATCAGCATGTTTATGTGTTTTTATCTGCCTGGTCAGCGCCGTAACCACCTTCGCGCAATCGGCTTCTGAGCCCGAGTCTCTGCCGTTTGTGCCAATCAATTATACATCTTCGGCTATTACCAGCGACGAAACAGCACGCTGTCTGAATTGCCACGCTTCGCGTCAGATTAAGCTCGTAGAACAGTGGGAACAAAGCACCCATGCGAAGGAGGGTGTCGGATGCTATGAATGTCATAAGGCAAAACCTGCTGATCCTGCTGCAAAAAACGGGCATTTCAGTTTTTCTGTTCAACTGCCGGTTTCGCCGTTGACCTGCTCTGAGTGCCACCCCGGACAGTATGCTTCGTTTGCTTCTTCCAGCCATGCAATGGCTTTTGAAACTATTAAAGATTTGCCTCTTCGCACTGAATCGCCGATTCTTTTCGAAACAAGCTGTGCCATCTGCCATGGCAATGAATTGCAGATGAAACGTGGGCGAATGTTAAACAATACCTGGCCTAATCATGGTATTGGACGTGTTAATACTGATGGCAGTCGCGGAAACTGTGCTGCATGCCATGGGCACCACGATGATTCGTTGCAGCGCGCTCGCAGCCCTGAGACTTGCGGCAAGTGCCATCATGGTCAGGGCGGCCCGGCTTACGAATCCTGGAAGGCGTCGCGTCATGGCAACGACTGGCTTATGACTGCCGCTTCTGCTGATTTAAATAAAAATGCCTTTAAACCTGTTAACGAGCCTCTTATGCGACCAGACTGCTTTGTCTGCCATCTGGCGCCTGCTGCTGAAACTGCCACCGCAACGCACAATCCCGGCGAGCGTCTTTCCTGGAATCTTGCAGCAATGCAAAGCAGGCATTCTGAAGATTGGGGCACAAAACGTATGCAGATGCAGGCTGTATGCCGAAATTGCCATGCCAGCACTCAGATTGATCAGTATTACCGTCGTTTTGACGCCGCGGTTTTAGAATTTAACCGTTTTGCCGAAATCGCCAGGCAGAATGCATCTGCTTCTGCCGCTCTCCCCAAAAGTTTTGATAAAATAAAAGCAGCTGCGATTGGCGGTCGGGTTGGTGCTGCAATGCTCAGCCCTCTTCATACCCGCGAAGCACTTGAAAAACTTACCTCTGACCACTGATCTGCTCTGTCTGGCAGAGATAGAGCTTATGTCAGCCCCTCATTTTTTAATGTTTCCCATGGCAAAAAAAGGTGACGGTAAATCATTGCAGAGGCCAGGTAAGAGCAAAAGGCCACTATCAGCGAAACGTCATAACCCCATTCTTTGATAATGCCACCAGAAAAAAACATTGCCACCGCCCAGGTGAGGTTCCATGACATGCTGTCAATAGCTGACGCCCGCGCACGAAGATGGTCCGGAATTATTTCCATCATTGTTTCCTGGCGCATTGGCACGCACATGTTCATAAAAGCACCCCTGAAAACAAAGCAGAGGGCGCAGACCCAGAATTCGTGGCTCCATGCCATCAAGGCCATAAATGGCAGCGAACAGAGTTGTGAATATACAACGCCTCTGATAAGACCGACTCTGTTAGCTATAAACGGCGAAAAAATCGAGCCGAGAGCTGTTCCGAACTGCCCGAGAGCAAAAACGAGGCCTATTTGTGGTATGCTTGATCCAACCCAGTCTCGAAAATAGAGATTAAAATAAGGCACGATCATTCCTGCACCAAAGCCTATCAGAGAGTTGCAAAATGCGAACCGTCCGATAACCAGCCATGGCTTTTGAACAGTTTGCGTCATGCTCATTTGCTGAATCTGATGCTCAGATTTTTTTGCATGCTTTTGTTCAGCCATTCCATACGCCGGCAGCAGCGCTAGAAAAATGAAGAATACGCCGACCCACAGCGAGTATTGAAGACGATCGGCCTCTACATAAATTTGTGTCGGGCTTATCAGCTTGATTATTCTGGGCAACCAGCCTGCAATAAAGCCTGCGAAAATGCTGGTTGTCCACATCAGGGTCACATTAACGCTGAAAATATATTTGCGTTGTCGTTGTCTGCCGTTTTCTTGAAGATACGGAAGTATCGATACCATCATGGCACCGTTGCCACTGCCTGCCAGAAAAACCGCCCAGAAAAGCATGTGCAGATTTCGAGACAGACCAAGTATTGCAAAGCCGGAACCCAGAAGAATAACGCCAAGCAGATAGGTGGTGCGTCGCGAGGTTTTGTCTGCAAGCCAGCCCATTGGAATCGACATGATTGCCGCACATAAAGACTGGGTTGCCAGCAGGCGCCCGATCATTTCTTCTGAATAACCAATTTCGCGCAGGTAGAGGTTGAGAAGAACCGAAAATACGCCTGTGCCAAGGCCGAAAAGCATCTGCGCCATGAACAGCTTTTTTACCGCAGCAGGAAAAGTTTTGATGATCAGCAGTATCTTGTGCATTGTCTTATCGTTCCTGACGGGGCATCTCAATCAAAAATCCCGCCACGGGCGGGATTTTAGACTTTCAGATTTTGCGCCAGACCGGTTGCAAAGTCAAGAGGCGCCCGGCCAATATTTTTTTGCGACAACCTTTGATCGGGCGGCTTTAGTTATTCAGAATCAAGCACCGATATCCCCGGCAGGGGCAGCCTTTCCAAGAATTCCAGGCTGGCACCGCCGCCAGTTGATACATGAGTCATCTTATCTGATACTCCGGCTATTTTTACGGCTGCAGCCGAATCGCCTCCGCCGATAATGACAATTTTGCCGTTGTCGGCCATTCTGGCAAGTTCGTGCGACAATCTGATGGTGCCCTGAGAACCTTCTTTTATTTCAAAAGCGCCTATTGGTCCGTTCCAGAGAATTGTTTCAGCCTTCTCAAGCACGCCAATCGCATAGTTGATTGATTCTTCGCCGAGATCGAACGATTCCCAGCCTTCTTTGATGGTTTTCGCGTTTCTTTCGAGGTTACCCACTTTTTGATTGGCAAAGTCAAAATGATCGGTAATTACAAAGTCGCGTGGCAGAATGATTTTATCGCCGTATTTATCCATGAGTTTTTTTGCCGTATCAAGCATTGATTCTTCAACCAGCGATTTCTGCACATCAAAACCGATGGCTTTTAACAGCGTATAACCGATACCACCGCCAACAATCAGCAGGTCGATCTTCTGCAGCAGTGATTCAATAATACCGAGTTTGGTCGAAATCTTTGAGCCGCCGGTAATACCTACAAATGGGCGTTTCGGCTTGCTTATTGCGCTTCCCAGGTATCTGAGCTCCTTTTCGACAAGCAGCCCGGCAAGCTTCATGGTAACGTGCTTGGTGACCCCTGTTATTGAAGCGTGACTCCTGTGGCTTGTTCCAAAGGCATCGTTTACATAGATGCCATCCGAAAGGCTAGCCAGGCCTCTTGCAAAAACTGCATCGTTTTCTTTTTCGCCGATGGCAAAGCGCAGGTTTTCGATGATATTGACCCGCCCTTTGATTATGTCTGCTTTTTTGATGAGAACGCCCGAAGACGCGATGCTGTTTTCGTGAAAAACCAGATCTTTAAAGTGGTCGCACAGGTAGGTGGCAACAGGTTTAAGGCTGTATTCTGTGTAGATTTCTTCGCGCGATTTGCCTTTTTTCTCCTGTTTGTCGGGTTCGCCGAGATGTGAGCACAGTATCGGTGTAGCTCCGGCTTCAAGCAGGTATCTGATGGTGGGCATGGCCGCATCAATTCTGGTTGAATCGCTTATTTTGCCTTTAGAAATCGGCACATTGAGGTCGACCCTGACTAATACGTTTTTGTTCTTGAGCAGTTCAGGGCCAACGCTGGTGATCACCTTTTTTTGAAAGCCCGTTTCTTTTTCCAGTATGGCGATCTTTTCTTTGATTATGTTTTCTACTTTTTGGGCGGCTTCAGCCGGTGAATCAACGTTTTTAACAGTATCTAGAATGTTGTGGGTTTTGATAAAACTGTTAGAAAGCGGCACTGTTCCACGATATAAAAAGCCGCTGTTTGCGTCGAGTGTTACCAGTTCGCCTTCTTTGAGCACTATGTCGGCTTCGCTGCCCTTGAAAGTGACGGTTTTTTGCTCAAGATTTATTACCGCGTTGGCGCACCCGACAATACAGGGTTTGTTAAGAGTGATTGAAGTGATCGCCGCATGTGAGGTTCTGCCCGGGTAAACAGTTACAATACCGTGCGAATTATTGATTATATAAAAGTCAGAAGGCTTGGTGTTTTGCGCAAAATAAATGATATTTTCGCGGTTTGCTTTTATTTCTTCAAGCTTCTCTGGCGTCAGCACCAGAGTGCCCCAGGTAATACCGTGATTTATCGGCACTCCCTCGCTTATCGGCGGTTTCCACTCGCTGAATTCTTCTTCAACACGAGGCACCGAAATAAATGCATTGCTGGCACACATTCGTTCTATTCTCGTTCTAAACTCATCGACGCTGATAATGCCTTTCTTCATCATGTCAGTATCTACGACAAGTTTTGCGTAAGTGCTGATGCTGGCGCGTCTCGTCTGCAGCAGGTAGAGTCGATCATCTTCAACAGTGAATTCGATGTCCAGGTCATGTTTTAACCCGGTTTCAAGAATGTTTTTGTAGCTGTTCAGCTTGTCTTTTATTGGGGTCGGAATCATGGTAATGGAACGGGTAATAATGTTGCCCATCACCACGTCTTCGCCCTGAGTCATTTCGCGATATTCACCGAAAAGCTCATCGTTGCCGTTGATAGGGTTTCTGGTGAACAGCACACCGCTCATGCAACTGGTGTTTTTGTTGCCGAAAACCATTTGCTGTATGGTGACTGCGGTTCCGTAGACCACTTCGATCGAAAGCTCCTTCAGATATTCTCTGACACTTTTCGAACGACTTGAGGCAAAAACCAGTTCGATGCACTTGATCAGTTGTTCAAACGGATCTGTAAGAAAATTTTCCCCGAGTTCTTTTCTTATGATATTTTCGGCGTTGCTGGTTGCTGTTTTAATGTCGGCAGATTCTTCTTTTTTGACGTCGATTTCGAGCGCAATCAGGCTGTTTTTGAGAAACCTTAGATAGACACTGGTTGCAAATGTATCGCCGAAGTCACTTGCCAGGCTTTTGAGAATCTCAGGTGTGATGCCGACGTTGAGAATTGTAGACATTGAGCCCGGCAGTGAAATAGTGGTGCCGGATCTGACCGATACAAGAAGTGGTTTTGCCGGGCAGCCAAGCTTTTTGCCCGTTTTTTCTTCCAGTTGGCTGAGCTGCTTTTTTATCGCGGCTCTGAAGCCGTCTTTGTCGATATTCTCATTGAATATTTCGCGACAGATCGGCAGCCCAAGAATGAATGCGGGCGGAATATCGAGGCCCAGGTTATTCATGTCAATAATGCCATTGCCTTTGCCCCCGAGGTATGGGCGCACTTTTTCTGGAGTCTTAGACCAGGTGTTAGCGATGAAGGCATCATAGTTTCCGTTTACCGGCGGTAGCTCGGCAACCCGGTATTTGCCATAGAGACTGTTCTCGGCGTTTTTAGTGGCCAGCTCACGGTTCAAAAACATGACGATCTTTTCGATGAATTCGTTTACTGCATGAAATTCGGTTGTTCTGATGAAATTGTTGAAAAAGCGATCTTTGATCGGTGAAAGGTTTGAGGTCGGCACTTTGTATGCTTCTAAAACGTAATTAAGCATTTGTCCAAGCCGGTAAAAGATGTTTTTCTGCATGAACTGCTGCAGTTCGATCGAGACGTTCTGCATCGCCCGCTTGGTTTTCAGTATGTCGACTGATTCCATCACGTAGATTTCACTGAGATCTCTTATCAGCTTGTCATTTTTTTCAGGAATAATGCCCTTTTGATTAAGCAGGCCGATCAACTCTTTTACCAGGGCAACACATTCTTTGATATTGCTGAAGGTAACCGTCTCGTAATGATTGTTGGTAAGGTCATTGGTAAAAATAAAAACCAGTCGGCCAATATCGAGATCAAGGTTCAGAAAATCATAGAGTTCGATGCGTTTCTCAAAATATGATTTTTTGATGAGCATCTTAAAGCTGGCCAAGCGCTTAAGGCAGTCAACCAGATTCAAGGTGTTCTGAATATAAGGCGCTGTGCAGATTTCTAAGAATGTCTGCATTTCTTTTTTTAGAAAGCATTTTTCGAACAGGCCCAGATTTTTTTCAAGATTGGCTTTGACAGCCGTAATATCACCTTTCTCGTAATCCCAGAGGTAAGAAAGTTTTTCGTTCATTTCTTCGGCGAGCGCGATGAATTTCGGGTCTTCTTTTTTGGGGTCAAATCTGCCGGCCAAGGCCATATAGCCCGCCTGTGTGATAGGTTCTGCGTTGTTGTTTTTTATGAGTTCGAGATAGGGGGTCAGATATTTGCTGAGAATTCTCGGTGAGAGCTTGCGATGAACTTCTTTGCGCAGGTCACCTGCAAATGAACCAACCGGGTCGTTACTGTTACGGCCTTCTTCAAAATATTCGGCTGCACTGCGGATATCGCCAATCAGGTCGCCGCCGCCGCTTCTGATCGGGAGCTTTTTCAACACTTCCCTGAAGTAATAAATGTATTCGTTTGAGGGCGCCTGCATAGTGTTGAGCGTGAGTCTGGTCTCGTCGTATATGTGTTTGTAGATGGTTTCGATGTTCTCTTTTAGATCTCTGCTGTCATGAATTTTGTCTTCTTTATCGAGAAGCCTGATGTTAACGAGCACTGCAATGATAATGTCTATTTTTTTGCCGATATCGGGCTCTTCTCGTGAGGCAATCAGCTTGTCTATGATTTTATCCCAGGTGTTCAGCGGTTCTATTCCATGTTCGACAGCAGCAATAGCGGAACCATTTTCAATCATACTTTCCTCCCTGTTTGTCTATAATTAACTGAATAACATTTTTTTTCAGAGGTGTCTATTAAACAGGATGCTGTCGATCTGTGTACAGAAAATTTTATTGCCGCTGCAAATGTTAAATACCCCTCAGTTTTTTGGCAGGCTTTCTACTCGCAGAGGGCTTAGTCGGTCAAGAATGAGGTTTTCTTTTTCGAGTGCCGGGTCGCCGATTGCTGCAAATTCTCGCCTGAAATATTCACTGAAGATGGCAATGCTGGTTCTGGCATCGTCAGACACATTAAGAATCCGGGGTGTCCTTTCCCGGTGACTCCAGCCAAAATTTTGACTCTGCGATGATGTCGGGCCTGATAACCTGCTTTTGGAGGTGATAATTCTGGTAAGAAGATCGACGTAGCGGGTCAGCAAAATTCCTTTGCGAATGCCGGTATCATCAAAATGCTCTGGCTGATTTTCTTTGAATATAAAGCTCTCGGCGAACTCTTCGATCTGGCCGGCTCGGTTTTCGTAAGAGACAGTTATTGTTATGCTGGTATTTATTTGAGGCTTTTTAAGCTGCAGAAGAACAATGCTGCCCCTGGCGCCCTCTACGTTGGTCAAAGATGGAAACAGAGTTTTAATCTGCATTAGTCTGCCGGTTGCCAAATCGGCTTCTGGTGAACCGATAACTTTGAGAATGCTGCATTCACCAGATTTTAGCCTCAAAGTAAGATCAAATACCATCGGGTTAACCATGTAGTCAAATTCATCGGCCAGTCGCTTCTTAAATTCGACTGGCGAGTGAACCGAATAATAGTTGGCACCCCTGACCTGAGTAATTGATTTGACCATTTGTGAGTTAAAATCAACCCCCATACCGATAAAAGTCAGATAAATTCTGCTTTTTGCCATTTCATTCGTCAGATTCAGCAGGCCAGATTCGCTGGTGTCGTCTGTGTTCGGCATCGCATCGGTCATGAAGATAATGCGGTTTTCGAATTCATCTGGGTTACAGGATGTAAATGGAGTCAACATGCTTCGTCCCATGTTCAGGCCTTCTTCCATGCTGGTGGCGCCATTGGGTTCAAGATCGAGAATGTGCTTTTTAAGAGCTTCAATATTGGTGTTTTCAATTGGTGAAACCGGTTTGGCGAGATAGGCGTTGTGGTTGAAGAGAGCGATGCCGAGGCGATCGTCTGGGCGCAGACGATCGAGCATTGACACCAGTGAAGAGGCTGCGGCCTGTAGTTTGGTCATTGCTGCGAACTCGCTGGTCATATCATCCCGCATCTGCCTGCTTCCATAATAGTAGTGGCTGAAGGGGCTGCTCATTGATCCTGAAATGTCGAAAACCACCACCAGATTAAGTTTTTTTCGGGCTAATTCGTTGCCACGCAACTGAGATTTGAGGCCAACAGCGAGAAAATGCTCTGTTTGGCCTGATAATGGATTCTTAGATGTTGACGATGACCATGTTGGCGCAAAGAGCTTTCTTTTGTCTGGCCCTGTTTTTGGCAAAACTCTGCCGATATTGAAGCAATAATCGTAGAAAAGGCCTTCGTAAGTTATGTCTGAAGCTTGTGGCAGCAGGCCTGCGATAATATTGGCGCGGAAGTTGTTGATGTCTTTGGCTCCACCGGTTGCAAAACCGTATTCTTGCGCTGAGCGGTCGGTGGTATTGCAGACCATCGGCCCGCTGATCGAGTAGAGAAGAAATGCAACAGCAACTGCTGAGCCCCATAGCAGGGCCCTTCTGCCCGCTGTGCCACCTGCAAAGATGACTCGCATAAGTTCGCAAACTATCAATATTGTCAGCAGATACCACAGGCAGGCTTGTGCATATTCGACGATCTGCTGAGTATAATCTGCGCGAATCGTCTTGTATTGCCAGTCATCAGTAGATCTGAATATTTTAAGGATAGTCGGAACCCCGTCGTAAAGAGCCAAAAAAAGAATATTAACAAGCATAAGAGAAAGCAGAATTCTTCTTGTGTAATACATGATTTTCTCCTCGCGCAAAACCTGCAGAACATTCTGCTGAATGCCTGGGTTGTTGCCTGGACTATTGTGGGGTGAAACTCGTTGCCGGTTGTGGTGCTGGTTCTGAACCTGTGTGCAATATAGGCTCTTTTATCGGGGTGTCAAGTGAGGAAATATTCTGCTGTTCATCTTGTTTTTTGACCGGGAAACTTGTAAAATCAGCTTACTTAGATTGATTTTTTAAGCAGGTGACTTGAGAGTATGAAAAAAAGAATAGGGTTATTGATTGCCTTGTTGGTGTTTGCTTTGGTTGGCAGTGTTTCAGCCTCTAACTGGGACTGGTCCTGGACCTCAACTGAAGGCAGTGACGGTGTAAGCGTTTATTACCCCGCTTCAGGCTGGACCTGGACAGAAGGATCAGACGGTCGCCGTGTTGTTTACCCTGTTTCGGGCTGGAACTGGACTGAAAGCAAAAATGGCCGCCGGGTTATTTTCCCGCTTTCTGGTTGGACATGGACTGACAGTCGAGATGGTCGCCGTATCGTTTACCCCTTATCAGGTTGGACCTGGACAGAAGGCAGCGATGGTTGTCGTGTTATTTACCCGCTTTCAGGCTGGACCTGGACAGAAGGCAGCGATGGCAGACGTATCGTTTACCCGCTTTCAGGCTGGACCTGGCGAGAAGGTCCGAACGGCCGGCGAATTGCTTACCCTTATGATGGCGATTCTTTTGCGCGCGTTGAAGATCTTCTTTATGGTCTTTTTATTGAAAAAATCCCGCTTGCCGAAAACCTTCAGCCTCACTTAAATCTGCTTCTTGAGCAGATGGGCGTTGAGTATTACAGCGATTCTTATGATCTTGAACTGCGTCGGGCGCATCACCTGTTAAATGTGAATAATTTTTTCGAAGCCCGCGATCTTTTCAGAAAACTTTCTCGCACCGGTAGAACTGATTACATAAGACGTGAGGCGGCATATTATATTGGCTATTGCTCGATAAAAATCGAAGATTATTGGCAGGGAATCCAGGATTATCGCGACTTTTTGTCACAGTATGATGTGCCTCAGAATGCCAGAATGGTTCCTTATGCCTTATATGTGGTTGGTGTGCTGTATGAAAATCTCAGCCGCCAGTTTGACGCAGTCGAAGCTTATCGCCAGTGCGTCAGGCGTTTTCCGCATGATGAGTATGGCAAGCTTTCTCAAGAACGACTCAACGTTATTTCTAATTCATCGCGAGGGCGCGAAATAGCCGGACGTCACGTCGAAGTCGATAGCCGCTTTTCTGCAAAGAAACATCTGTCGCCTGTTCGCATAAATCCGTTTGACGGGTTCAGGGTCGACAGTGCTCAGATTGCCAGAGTTTGCCAGTTTATTCACTCAGTTGAACACATGAACGACGCTGAAGAAGCCTTTAAGAAGCTGACCGCTGCCGACAAAAAACTTGATACGGTGCGAAAATATCAGCATATTCTAGCTAACAAACAGCGTTTCGAAAACCTTCATAAGGGCGCTCAAAAATAGCTTTGCCGGTGTCGGTTTGCGAATATACAGCCTGCTAAGGTCTTGTATGCTGCTCTATTCGCTGATTTTTTTGCCGTTAGCTATGTTTTCAAGAAGCTTGCAGTTGATAATTTCGATTCTGTTGCCGTTGACTTTGATGGCTCCGCACTCTTGAATCTTTTTAAAAGTACGGCTGAGCGTGGCTGGAATAGTGCCAAGCTTTGAGGCCAGGGCAGTTTTGGTGCGATCAAGCTCTATGGTGGCCATCTGTTTTGAAGTGCAATTGCCCAGTAAAAACTTGGCAAGCCGTGCTGTTACATCTTTTAGAGAGAGGTCGTCAACCAGTTCGACAAAATGGCGTAAGCGGCGCGATAAAATAGCCAGCATACTGAGAAAAATCTCAGGCTGCTGACGCCCAAGAGCTACAAAACGGTCGCGGTTAAAGTATATCAGCTCACAGTCTGTCGTAGCAGTAGCGCATGCCGGATACGCCGTTCCCTGAAATACCGGTACTTCACCAACAATCTCGCCTTCGCCAAACAGGTGAATCAACTGCTCACGACCGTCGTTGCCGATACGATAAATTTTTACTGTGCCTGAACAGACGAGATAGAAGCCGGTGGCTTCCTGGTGCTGCAAAAATAGAGTTTGATCGGTTGTGAGGTTGCGTTTAACCGCGATAGAGGCTATAGCCTCAAGAAATTCTGGCTGCATTTCTCGCAACAGATCACTTTTGGCAAGGTTTTCTAATAAAAAATTCTGCATTCGACCTCAAAAAATATTTAAAAAAGTTTATTGTCTTGACTTAAGTCAAAGCGCAAAGGGTGCAATTCGACCATAATAATAATGTAAGAAACGAAAAAAACCAAGGAGCAAAAACCGATGGCTATGAGAAAAATCATTACGGTTAATGAAGAACTTTGCAATGGATGCGGAAACTGCATCACCGGTTGCGCAGAAGGTGCTTTGCAACTGATCGACGGCAAAGCTCGACTTGTAAAGGAAACTTACTGCGATGGTTTTGGTGACTGCATCGGCACCTGCCCTACCGGCGCTCTCAAGATTGTCGAACGTGAAAGCGAAGAATTCAATTTTGATCACACGATCAGGCATGTCGAAAATATTCGTGGCGAAGAAGGGGCTAAATTGATGCGTGATGCCCATAAAATGCACGAACAAAAACTGGCGGCCGCTAAATCGCCTCGCAGCGGTGGTTGCCCAGGAACTATGGCTCGTATGACTCACCCGAAGCAGGCTGCAGCATCGCCTGTTGCTGAAGGTGCCATGCCTGTCGTCATGAAATCTGAAATTTCTCAGTGGCCCCTGCAGTTGCATCTGTTACCGGTTCGTGCGCAATTTTTTGATAATAGAGAACTTGTTGTACTCAGTACTTGCTCGCCGGTGACAAGCCCCGATGTGCAGTGGCGTTACTTGCGCGGACGCTCTGTAGCTATCGCCTGCCCAAAGCTTGATCGTACCGATGGCTATGTCGAAAAACTCGCAGAAATTTTTGTGTCTAACAATATTCCGCGCGTAATCATTCTGCGCATGGAAGTTCCTTGTTGTGGTGGCCTGACGGCAATGGTAAAGGCTGCTCTTGAACGCTCAAAGCCCCAAGGGTTGGTTGTGGACGAAGTAACAATGAGTATCGAAGGCGAAATTATAAAAACAGAACGAATATACTGACATACCAAAGGAGGTTTTGTTAAAATGAAACAATTGTGGAAACCAGAAATCGTAATAAGTTTTGCCGATTCAGTGTGTTTTGCAGAAGGTTCCATAGTTAGTAAGACACTGCTCGATAAAACGGCAGGAAGCTTGACGCTGTTTGCCATTGCTGAGGGCCAGGGGATCTCAGAGCATAAGTCGCCTTATGATGCGGCTGTGCAGGTAATCGAAGGCGAGGGGAGCTTTCAGGTCGGCAGCAATGTATACAAGGTAAAAACGGGAGAGGGGCTTGTCATGCCGGCTAATGTGCCTCACGCTGTGCTGCCCGGTTCGGCATTTAAAATGTTGTTGATCATGATTCGTTCAACAAACGAGTGAGTGGATCAAGTTGTTATTGAGAGTTTTAAATTTTAATAAATTATTTTCAAGGAGAAACCATTATGAGTATGTTTTGTTTTCAGTGCCAGGAAACCGCTGCATGCAAGGGTTGTTCGATTAAGGGTGTTTGTGGTAAACAGCCCGATACCGCTGTTTTGCAGGATCTGTTGATATTCGTTCTCAAGGGAATCAGCGAACTTGGCGAGCTTGCAGCCGCAAAAAATCTTTTGACCAGCGATATTGGCGACTTTATCTGCGCTTCTTTGTTCACTACTATCACAAATGCCAATTTTGATAATGACCGTTTCTATGCCCAGGTCGACCGTGCTTTGCAAATCAGGGATGAGCTTAAAAACAAACTTGTTGCTGCTGGCGTAAAAGTTGATGGGCTTTCTGAAGCCACCCTTTGGAAACCGGCCGGCAAAGCCGACTATATTGCGAAAGCAGAGAAGGTTGGCGTGCTTTCTACCGAAAATGAAGATGTCAGATCATTACGTGAACTGCTTATTTATGGTCTCAAAGGCATTGCTGCTTACGCAGATCATGCTTTCGTTCTCGGTCATAGAGACGAAAGTATTTATAAGTTTCTGGTAAAAGCCCTTGCTTCGACTACAAAAAATCTCAGCGTCGATGAAATGGTTGCCATGGTCATGGAAGCTGGACAAACAGCGGTCACTACTATGGCCCTTCTTGACAAGGCAAATACGTCTACATATGGTAATCCTGAGATAACCAAAGTAAAAATCGGTGTTGGCAGCCGCCCTGGCATTCTGGTTTCTGGTCATGACTTGCGCGACTTTCATGATTTGCTTGAACAGAGCAAAGATGCCGGTATTGATATTTACACTCACAGTGAAATGCTGCCGGCAAACTATTATCCTGCTTTCAAAAAATACAGCCATTTCTATGGCAACTATGGCAATGCATGGTGGAAACAGGATACCGAATTTGCCAGCTTCAATGGCCCGATACTTATGACCACCAACTGCATCGTGCCTGTTAAAGATGCTTATAAAGACAGAATTTACACCACCGGCAATGCAGGGTATCCTGGCGTAAAGCATATTGCTGACCGTGTTGGCGAAGGCAAAAAAGACTTTTCTGCGCTTATTGCTCAGGCAAAAACCTGCCCGCCACCGACCGAAATCGAAAAGGGCGAGATTGTGGGAGGATTTGCGCACAACCAGGTTCTTGCTCTGGCTGACAAAGTAATTGAAGCCGTTAAGAGTGGTGCCATCAAAAGATTTGTGGTAATGGCCGGCTGCGATGGTCGTCACAAAACACGCCAGTATTTCACTGATGTTGCCCAGGGACTTCCCGAAGGCACTATAATTCTGACTGCCGGTTGTGCCAAATATCGCTATAATAAGCTTCAACTCGGTGACATTGGTGGTATTCCCCGCGTTCTCGATGCCGGTCAGTGCAACGACAGTTATTCTCTGGCCGTAATTGCTCTTAAACTCAAAGAAGTGTTTGGCTTAAAGGATATCAATGAGTTGCCACTATCATTTGATATCGGCTGGTATGAGCAGAAGGCTGTTGCTGTTCTTCTTGCTCTGCTGTTCCTGGGCGTGAAAAAAATTCGCCTTGGCCCTACGCTTCCGGCATTTCTTTCACCCAACGTCGCCAAGGTTCTTGTCGAAAAATTCGACATCAAGCCGACCGGCGAAGTGCAGGCAGATATCGATGCCATGATGCAGGGCAATTGATCGTATAAGTCTCGCAAAAAGAACTCTGGCACAGCTTGCTGTGTCAGAGTTCTTTTTGTTCAAAGCCCCTAAAAAAAGAAGATCCGGGGTATTCCCGGACCTGAAAAATAAGGAGGCAAACAAATCCATAAACCCTGTCGACCTTAAATGATAATTGTTTAACGATAAAATTCTGTACAAAAGCGTACAACCAGAGACAAAAACAACATTCAACAATTATCGAAAGCTCTGGATAAACAAACAGAGACTATAAATTTATTAAACTTTTTTACAATTTTTTGTTTCAGACCTGTGAAGAACGATGCTGATAACCGGCAATGTGTTGATTGTCATCCGATATTGCTCAAGCGACCAGGCTTGTAAAAAGCAAACAGCTTGTCATTAACTCTGTTATAATGTTGCCGATATCTTTATTCGCGGGTGACATCAGCATTTGGTAAAGACGCTGATTTGGAGATGAAGTTGCCCTGGGGAGTGATATTGCCCTGCTTACAGTTACATCAGTTCTGGCCTGGTCTGCTTACGCGGTAGGTTATGCGATGTTGTCCACCCGAATGCTCCAGAACCAGCCGGGGAAGCTTAATATTAGGTTCGACAAATTCACTGCCGATAAATTCGCTGATTTTGCGTGCCATTTCAACATAGTTTTTGAACTTGTCTTCGCGAAATTCTAACGAAACTGGAGTAATGATGCCAGTCCTGGAAACCAATACAGTGTTAAAACCCAGATATGTGCCATAGCGGGTTTTAATCCATTTTCCTTTAAACCCTATACCAGCTACCTGATCGAAAGAAATCCGAAAACCTTCCCTGGCGTATTTTCCGCAACGAGTTTCCTGCCAGATTTCATGGCGTTTGCGGTCAATAATAACCCTGTCAGTAAAATAGTATTGAGCCATTGCGGTCAGAATGAGTGAAAGCGCCAGTAAAAAAATGCCCAGCGGTGTCCACCAGAAACCATTTTTTTCTGAGGGCAAGATTGCCTGAAGCAGGCAAAAACCAGCAGGTAAAAGAAGCAGCAAGGGCAGAGTCCCCAGAGAAGACCGGTTTGCACCGAAGTCTATGACAAGTCGGTCATTTATTTCATCCCGAGCAAATCTGATCTCAGGATATATCTGCATACCACGACTCCATCGTCTTCAAGTCTGACATGATCAAGGACTCTCTCCAAAATCTATTTCCCATACCCGGCATTCTACCATCATCTCGCCCACTTTGCCCAGAACCCTCTTTTTCGCGCTTATTAACCTTGCAACGGGAGTTCAGTTGCTACATCGTTTAATAAACAATTGCCGCACCGGATGCAACCTCCGCCGGTACAATAAATGACTCAAGAGAGTATTCATACCTGTTTCGTCATCCCTTAACTTATAATGTCAAAAGAAAACCATGGATTGGAAAAAGATAATGAAGGATGAGAAGCTTTTAAAAGAGTTCGGAAATCATATTAAAACTTTACGTAAACAGAGAAAATTGACGCAGAAAGAACTGGCGGCGGCCATACAAGTGCGCTGCCCACAGCTGAATAAATATGAATGCGGCATGCATGAGCCGCCTTATGACAAGCTTTTGAAATTAGTCGAGACCCTTTCAACAAATGTTGATTATCTGCTAACCGGCTAAGAAACCAAGAAAACAACGCTACACAATGTGAAGCTGTTGGATAGATTTAGAGCGTTAGAAGGTTTTCAGCCCGACGACCAGGAAACAGTCATCAGGCTGATTGATTCAATGATAGTGAAAACAAGAGTAGAAGGCGCATTGAAGATAGCTTGATCGTCAATACGCCTAATGATTATCTGTTGTTGATCATTTTTTCGCTTATGGCTTGTCATTTATTGTTATCGAAATTGCTGCGGCAGGTTTGTTGTCGTTCAACCGCTGATAAATACCAGATTTTTTAAGATCACATTTTGTGACCTTAAAGAAAACCGCTTTCAAAGAGGTTTTTCCTTTAGTATCTGTCTTTGAATTCGCGGGAGGGGCAGCGGCAGAAACCAGTAAAAGTGCCGGTTTTTGGTAAAACCATCGCTTTAACCGGCAGCGAGGGGCGGTTTGCATAATGCGCATTATGTAAAGGCATGGGAAACCCATTGCCCGAGGTCTGGCGAGTCGCCGACCGCAGTCAAGGTCAGGTAGTGGGCCATTACCGGACCAGCACCGGTGCCGCACAGAGCGTGACGGACTGAGCCAGGGAAGGCGAAGGCCGGCGCGATATGTGCTCTTCGGTGCGGTTGCAAGGGAGCAGCCAGACCGAAGCCGCCCCGAGGTTTAACAACGATACTGCCGCGACACCGGGGCCGCCGGGCTCCCGGCGGGGGTGGGTCTTAGGTAACTGCCTGATGATGAAAGCTTAGAGCGGCAATTTTAGTTGTAAAACCAC
>SABV01000255.1 GCA_009928855.1 Erysipelotrichia bacterium
CATTTTTCAGAAATTTCGACTTCAACCAGTTTTTCTTCGCGTTTGAGTGCTTCGATAGAATTCTGTATAAGCTTTAAACGCAGCTTCTCTTCGTTGTTAAGCTGCAGTTCGGCATCTGGTTCACGGGTTTTGAACAAAGGGACGAGAATACCCATCTATACCCTCCGTTGTTAAGATTTGCCGCTAAGCTATAGCGACTTTCAATTTATCGGCAAAATCTAAAAAAATCTTAACCCGGAGTTAGTATGAAAGAGATTTATAGTGTTCTGATAAATAGCACATGAGTCAGATGCAAATTGTGGAAAAGCCTATCTGCGCTGTCTGCCAGTGCGTGAGAGCCAGCCAAAAACAACTATCGCAAATGCAAAAAACATCAATTGTGCCTGCAGGCTGATGTGTAAAACACCTGTTTGCAATGGCGACGGTTTGACTCCGTGTTCGCATTCCCCGGAGTGGTCGCACTCTTCTTCTTGATGGGCTGCATGTGGAGCTGCCTGTAAGTCTTTCTGTCTTTCAAGTTCTTCTTCTTCCTGAATTTTTTTTCGGTTTATTTCCTGCTCTTCAGCGGTAGGTTTTTTAAAAAGATCGTCGGGGCTTTTGGGCACAGGAAGACCATAAGCTACCATTGTCAGATATTTTGCGAGCAGTCCGTTTTCTTCACCCATCGGAAGGCCTGCAGATTGCCATGCCGCAAGAGCTTCTTTGTTCTGCCCCTTGTCTACCAGAAATCTCGCTTTCCAGGTGGCGTATGCTGTCGGGGTAAGTATCGGGTCAGCTTCAGCACCATCTTTAGGAGGTTGCCAGGTCGCCAGCGCTTTGTCGATATAGCGAAGTGCTGCGTCTCGATTGTTTAGCTGTGGGCCATAACTGTTGCGAAAGCCCATCATATGAGCTGCCGCTCCGTATAATTCACTCAGGCGCGGGTTTTTTTTGTTGGCCAGAATGACTTTTTGCAGCGTGCGCATGCCTTCGTCAAATTTTTTGAGGTGCAGACTCAGACTTTGTACAAGAATAACACAGGCATCGATGTGCTGAGGATCAAGCATTACAATGAGCTGCAACAGCGGCAGCATTTCTGTGTGCCCGGCATATGCCCCACCTCTGAATACTTGCGGCAGTCTTTTGCTGGGCCCAAAATGCATGTATTCATCTGCCTGTAACCAGCAGGCATCAGCTACCATTGTTTTTGCCTGTTTGGGTATTGCTTCCAGTATTGCTTCTGACAGGTCGCTTGTGGGCTCGTCAGGAAAAACCAGTTCCCAGTGGTGAGCTTTTAGCGACCACTGAGCCGTAAAAGTCAGAACCAGCAGAAACGCGATGATAAAGCCGGGGCGGCAACCGTATTTTTTCATAGATCTCGTCTCGTAAGCAGCCATGAGCCGAAAGTCAGGTAGAGCATGCAGGCCATGGCCGTGTAAAAGGTGAGAAAACCGAGAGCACCAAGGTGTATCGGAAGGTCATGGATAACGGTCAGACGCATTTCGTATAGACCAAAATCTGGTATCAACAAGGTGATGCCCTCAAGCAGCCAGTTCAATGCCGGGATCTGCTTGCGCTGTAGAAGCATTCTGGCGATATCTTGGCTGTGTCCAAGAACGTAAAACAATACGGCTGAACTCATAACCACGATTCGGGTTGTAACTATCGCCAGCATCAGTATTATGGCAACAACTACCGATTGTTTCAAGAGCAAAAGAAGGCTGCCGAGGGGGATTTCCCAGAACCAGGCTCCGTCGTGCCACCGCAAAAGCAGCATCAGAACAAAACCCATGAGGCCGTGAAAAAGCGCCAGCGTCGAAACTACACCCGCGAATCTGCCGATCAGATAAGCTCTTCTGTCTTGGCATCGCGTCAGCAGAAAATAAATCGAGCGTTTTTCCAGGTCTGGCATGATCTGTTCAAGAGACATGAAAATGACTATAAGAAGCCCGAACAAAGACATCAATGAGAGGCCGATGTCTTTGACGAGTTTTACCTGAAAGCCGATTTGATAAAAATCCAGCATCCATGCCGAAGCGGCCAGTGGAATCAATAAAACGAAAATACCGAGCAAGAGGCGACTTCGCAGGGCTTCAAGAAACGTATACCAGGATATCCAGAATGCTGCTTTGAGAGTCTGTTTCATTGTTGCGTCAGTTCTCTTTCTTTTGGTGCGGATGTGGTGGTTTCGGTCGGCAAAACCGCTGTCATTTTTATGAATGCGTCTTCAAGATCTTCACCCTTCGGGTTCAAGTCTTTAAGAGTGCCTTCGAACAGCATTTTTCCGTTGTGAATAATGCCGACCCGATCGCAAAGTTCGCGAACGTCAGAGAGAATGTGCGTACTGAAAAAAACAGTTTTGCCCTTGCTGCGAAGGTTGCGCAACAGGTCTTTTACATGTCTTCTGCCGACAGGGTCGAGGCCGCTGCTGGGTTCGTCGAGAATATACAGTTCGGGGTCGTGCAGCATCGCGGCCGCAAGTGCCAGCCTTTGTTGCATGCCTTTCGAATATTCTCGCACAAGTTTGTCCATGTCGTTGTGAAGATTGAGAGTTTCGAGAACTTCTGCAATGCGTGTTTTGTCGGCCGAATAGCCGAGAAGCCGGGCCGAGTATTTCATGGTTTCTTCAGCCGAAAGAAAATCGTAGAACGCTGGTTTTTCCGGGGCAAAGCCAATGCGGCGCAAATCGTCGCTGTTAAGAGCTTTGCCAAGCATTTTTACGGTGCCGGTATCAGGTCTGACCAGGCCCATGGCAATTTTTATAGTCGTTGTTTTGCCTGCGCCATTCAGACCTACAAACCCGTATATTTCGCCTCGGCGAAGGGTCAACGATACATTGTCGAGCACTGCCTGGCGACCTTGAGACAGAAGTGGATCACTGATTATATTGTATGTCTTTGATACGTTGGCGAATTCTAAAACATTTTCGTCTGCCACGTTGCGGTCCTTTCGTCTTATCGCCGCACCCAGGGCTTGCCGGCCGGTGGCAGCGTAAAGGTGCGGGCTGTTCTGTTGACCCCGCGCTCAACTCTTCTGATCGCACGCAGAGTGTTGTTTCGATCATATACCATAGCGGTGATACTTGCAAGTGAATCGGTTGCCACGCCTGTCAGTTGATAGTATATGCTCATTGATGCAACCAGGTTATTAGGATATAGGGGATCAATGGGATATGTAAAATTCACCAGCTGCGGTGTCGGCACTGCTGAATTCAATCGCAGACATAACTCAAGGCCGCTGTCGGCTCCCTGGCGGGCCTGGGCTTCGAAAACCGTCATGCCGTGGGCTATACTCTGATCCATTGTTACAATTCTCTGGCCCGAAACAATCATGGCAAGAATCACGACCAGTATCAGAGCGTAGATAAGAGCTGAACCGTTTCTTGATAAAATCATGTTCTTATTGCCCCGAGTTTCGCAAAAATATGGTTGGTCGTATTTCCATGCGCATTTCATCGTTTGTCCATTGACTATTACCGTCGATATCGCAGTGCATCATAAAGACAAAACGTGCTGCGGCACTGGCTATAGAGTTGCCCGCGGGCAAAAAAGCTACCGGGGTTGCCGCCAATGTGTCGGGTGTGAGCATCAAGCGACTTTTGAAGGAGCCTGGTGTGAATTCTCCCATCAGGACTTTGCTTGTCAGAATTGATGGGTAAATCTGCCGGCGTAGCAGTTGCCCCTGAGCCACCCAGACTTCATACCATTGTGCGCCATTGCTTATGCTGTATTGTAAACGCCCGGTTGCGGCTATTTGTGCCAGGTCTGCTTCGAAAAGCCCGGGTTGCTGGTTTAATGTGCTGGCATCCCCATCTCTTAGCAGGCGAAAGCCTTCACGAAGTTCGCGCTGGCAGGCGCTCATGTCGGTTGTTGCCCTGCCGGCGACCAGGGCAGCCTGAAAAGTTGAAGCGATACCTATCGTTATGATTGTAAATACAAGCGATGCCATCAGAATTTTTATCAATGTAAATGCTTTGCGGGTGTTTCTCATGATCAAATCCTGCTTGCCAGAAGAGCGGTCAGTTTGGCCCCTTCCGTGGCTGCTGATGTATTTAACGGCACTACGAATACTTCAACGATTAAAAGACTGTTAGAGGGTATCGCCGGAACAGGTGTTGGCGTCCAGACGGGGGCGGGAGTGTGCGGAAACTCTGGCCAGCCTCCTTTGTGATGTTTTGCCCGGTATTGTATTTTGAAGGAGCTGTTGAGCAGTGGTGGATTTGATGATGCAGATAATGTCTGCCAGCGCCCGGTCGTGTTGATGCTTAATTCGTTGATTGCCCATCGTTGTTTAAGCTCTTCAAGTGTCGATTCTGCAAGCAGCAGTGACTGAAATTGATTGCGACTGTAATTGACAAAGGTCAGACTTGCCTGCATTGAACCTACCAGAGACACGACTGCAGCGCCAAGTATCAGAACCGCGACCAGTGATTCAAGTAGGAGGTATCCTTTTTTCTTCATGGTACACGCCTCAGGATAAGTCTTCCGGGGGATGCGTCTGAAGGCCTTTCGATAGCTATTTCCCATGATTCATAGCTGGTCCCGGCAAGCGGTTGAGGCGGATTAACTCCGTCGTCAAGCAGGGGGCAGACTCTGAATCTTAATTCGGGCGCGTTGGTCGGGTCATTAGTTACAATGCCGTTTTTGTCGAAATGAACAGTCAGCATGGCTGTGGTTGATGCCGGGATGTTATTCGGTAAAGGAATACATACTTTTCTTTGTTTGAGGTCGCGGCGGTAGCTGTTTACCGGTGGGCCTATGGCCTGATCCATGAATATTGTTCTGATGTCTGAGTTGTCGGGCGCTTTGAGTTCGTAAGAAGATACAAAGTTTTCTGTGGGTAGTTTTATCAGATTGAAAGATGTCAGCCCCATACCAGAAGAAATTGCAGCCTGTCTGACAAGGCTCAGGTCTTCAAATATGGCTCTTGCTTCCTGTTCTGTTCGGGTCTGTTGTGCGTATTCCATCAGTTTTGGATACCCGGCAGTGGCAATGACGCCGATGAGAAAAATGGTGATTAATAGCTCCAAAAGCGAAAAGCCCAAAGTCTCAGCCTTTCTGGCTGTTGCAGGTTTCGGATCTGATTTTGGGTGCACTCCCATTGTCTCCTTGTTTCTACCCCCAGCTTCATTATAATTATATGGTAGACTGTTTTTTTATGCAATGTTCTTAACAATCATAATATGAGCGTTTTATGCTTGCGTGAACCTGATTTTATTAAAGAATGATTATCTCCCGTCCGAAATATTTTTCGAACCGGATGTTGGCAAAATATAAAAACATCTAAGTTGTCGCACGTGAGCTGTCGATAACGGAAGGTGAATATTGTTTGATTCATTAAAAATCTGGCTCGATCTGGTTTGCATTCTATGAGCGATTGCGAACCCT
>SABV01000256.1 GCA_009928855.1 Erysipelotrichia bacterium
CTTTGCAGAAGTCACGACAATCATTTTATGCGATTGTTGCAGCGTGTTGCAATAACCCATAGACAAGCGAGTAACATCACGTCTGCCGGGTAGGTATGATGCAGCTGAATGCGCGAGAGAGTTTTGGGTTTTGATATGCCAAATTGGCACTTCAAGCAGTTCTCGCAGTAGGTATAGAAAGCTATCCTACATTTCTACATTTTTGCAGAGTTGCAGGCCTTCCTGGTTGTTAAAGAAGTGGCGTCCGGAGGGTATCTCAGAGATTGAAACCTTTTGATGAAGCGGAGTGGCGGCCGGTAAACTCTGTGGGTTGGCACCAAAGTTTGTAAGCTGTACGGGCAGGGGCTGGTGTGCTATCATTTCAGAAGATCGGAACCTGAAGGCTGGTCATGAGCGTCGAAACTCAGAACATTCTCTCTGCCAGGCAGAGTGTAGTTATTTGCAAGATTGTTGATTCGCGCGTGAAAGAGAGGTGCAGCATGGAATTTGAATACGTTACTGACAAAGAACTGAAAGAGACCCTGGTTGATTTTATCGTTCCCTTTGTTAATGCAGAGCCAAATGATGCAGTAACTATTTTTGTTGACCGCTTCGGCGCATCCCAAGAACTCCCGGATTGGACTGAAGAGTTATTGGAACAGGGAGCATTCATTCCGCACTTGGCAAAATCTGATTTGCGCAAGCGGGTGCTGGAGATTATGAAACTTCAAGAGATCGCCAAGAATATGCTTTCAATAGCTCTACATGGAATTCAAGGCAGACCAATACCCAAGATAGTAGAGGAAAAAATACCCCAGATCGAAGATTTCATTAACATCGCAGTTGCACGAAACCGATCTCGTGCTCATTGGCGCGGCGCAAAAGGCAATTTCGTTCTGTATTTACCAGCTCAATCGCTAGACTTGTTTTGTGTTGTCCAATCCATGACAGTTAGCGTTATGGTTGAGGCATTTGAAATGAGGGTAGGCATTGATAGGCAGATAAGCAAAAAGGGAGTTGGATTTACTTTCGTCGGTCTCTGTCCGAATTGTGGAGTATTTTTTGTCAAAAAAAGAAAAGATCAGCTCTATTGTTCGGAAGTCTGTGGCGGAACTGCTCGAAGCAAGAAATCTAAACAGTTAAGAAAAATTTAGACTCGGTATTGACTTTAAAACCGAGTAATGGTAAGTTGCCCCCAGTAACCTTGCTGTTATTGGGGTTTAGTTTTTGGGAAACAAATAAGCCCCGGTAACCGCGAAGATTACCAGGGCTTATTGCTTTGAGGTGTTAAACCACAAACAGTAGAGAGTTTGAGTTTAGCACGCCTCATGGTCATAAGCAACAGGTTTGGCTTTTTTCTGCCTGGCCTGATTTATTGCATGAGGTGTCAACATGACAAACCAGAATCAACCTACTACTCGTTACATGCGCCCGAAACAGATTTCTCAGCTCCTTGGTATTGGCCGTTCAACCTGGTGGTTGTTCGTAAAAAATGGCGAAGTTTCACGCGGCATCAAACTCGGCGATAGACTTACCGTATGGCCGGTCGAAGAGATCGAAGCGTTCATGCAGAAAAAGAAACAGGCAATGGTTTCTGAAGGTGGTGTGGCATGAGCAGGAAATCAAGTCGACGGCCAGCCAGAGCCGGCAATATTTTCAAGCATTTTGAGCGCGACGTTTCCAAGGTTGCCGATGTTGAAGTGAAGATCATTGGTGGCGATGTATTTATAAACCTACGACCAAAGCTCAGAAAAGATTCAGGCGAAGACCCGAGAGGTGGCCGCGATGCAAACTGATTCAGCCAGCCTTCTTGAAATGTTTCGGACAGAACTCAACAACCTGGAACGGCCTTCTCTCAATAACCTGAAGTTTGTTGCAGGCTATCGGCTTACCTTATGGCAACAGCAGAAATCTATAATGTGTCCAATTAAAGACAATTGGCGAAACGCCTTTATTGAGGCAGCCGGAGAGCTGAACGCCGAAGTTGCCGCCGCCGCTTTTGATTCTGCCTGGTTGGAACTCTACGGCCGACCAGGGCTGAATGATCGTGCGGCAATAAGCGATATTTGTTACCTCGATGCCGAATCAATGCTGATCGAAACGGAAGCAGTTTTTGAGGCCGTTGAATATACGGCGAAAGATGTTATTTACCTGGTCTCTGGTGGCGATTCCAACCGGAAAGAGCTGACAGCAAAATGCGTGATTCTGGAAGCATTATCCTGGGCTTTTCGTCGCATAGACGAGTCATACCGGCAGAAGTTTGGCTTGACATAACAGGCTCCAGACCATAAAGCAAAAGGCAAAGACCGGATCGGCGCAATACTGATAATCTTTGCCTTTTGCCTGATTCTGCCAGCAACCTGACATTCTAGCCGCGCAAGCGACCTCTGTATCAGTGAAGCAGTGCCACAAATGGAACTGACAGAACTCACAAAACCCAATAAATCCAGAAATTTACATTATGGAGTAATTTTAACATGCCCAAAAACATGAGTAAAGATATCAAGACTGAGATTCCGGGCAGAGATGATAACGATTCTCTCTCTGCCGGGAACCAGACCGAAAATGAAAAAAGCGGAGTGGTGGCTGGCGGCTGTAACTCAGAAATAGATGCTCAGGATGAGACGCCCGGGCTGGAAGTTCCTGAAGATGATTCAGACATCGATGAGCCAATGTTTTACGACAGCATCTATGGCGGAAAAACCCTATACTTTAACCTTGCCACCCAGGAAGAGCAGGCGCTGTCGATGGGTCGATCGGCAACAAGATTGTCACGAGCAATGACAAGGGCCAGAATGAACAAGGCTGGTAGCGGGTCATGCAAAAATTGAATCAAAAAAATGTACACAATAAAAACACTGCTGACATTCCCTATGCCATGCCGGATGAAGAAGCGGAAGAATATGAAGGGCCACAATACAAGCCCGGCAACATCTCTGGAGAAGAAGCCCTTTTAAAAAGCAGGGCAGAGACAAAAAATCTGGAACCTGAGCCGCCGGCAAACATATTGGGCAAATGGGGCGAATACTCACAAAAATTATTCAAGCTTCGGCCGCCAATTGAATACATCTATAAAGAATTGATTCCGAAAGGGATTGAGGGTGGGCTTTTCGCAGGCGGTGGAACCGGAAAAACCTTCTTTGGTTTGCAACAAACACTATATGGCGCTGCCGGGCTACCATTCGGTAGGCTGGAGCCAACAAGACCACTCCATGTTGTTTTTTTGTGCGCAGAAGACGAAGAACGATTCTTGCTGGAGCGTGCCGAAAACATAATTAACAACGACGGTCTACTCCGTGAACGATTGGATTTAATCAAACAAAACTCGCACATTAAGAGTCTTACAGATAGGTTCACGCCATTTGTTCAGTTTAATAATCACGGAAATATTGAGGAAACCAATGTTTTTAAAAACATTCTGAATGAGCTTTTACAGTGGAAAAACATCGACTTGATAATACTTGACCCGCTGATGTCGTTTTGGGGACTGCCAGAAAACGAATCCGTAAATGGGCAGGCGCTGATTGTTGCCTTGAGGAAGATCGCAAAGACGACCGGCGCAACGGTGCAAGTATCACATCATGTCAGCAAGACTGCAACGGTAGAATCGATTTGCGGAGGTGGCGGCCGGGGAACGTCTTCTATCTATGATGGGTTGCGGTTTGCTTTCGGAATGCTCAAGGTATTACCGACAGTCAGCGGCAAAGCGGGAGAACTCAAAGCAAATCCAGAATACACTAGACTAAAGTTTCAATGCCAGGACAAAAACCCTTCGTTCGCTAAAATGTTCTCTGCCAAGTCGAATCATGCAGCTGAGTTGCCGGGTATTCTATTTTTTCGCCGGGGTTATAAAGGAGTTCTGGAGCCACTTGATGTTATCGACTTTTATAAAGAAGCCCGAACAGAGCTTTTGTCTTTCCTTAAAAATAGCGCTCCCATAAGCAAAAATGACCTTCTCCGAGAAAATGTCTGCGCAGAAATTAGGGGCAAAATGAAACAGCTGTTCGACCTTGGCAGGGAAAAACTTGAGCAGATGATAAATCAGCTTATTTCTGCCGGGGAAGTCGAAGAAACGGAATCACAAGAGCAAGGGCCGGGCCGCGGAAAAATAGTTTTAATAGTGACTAAGTGACTCATTGCAGAACTGACTTCTGATGCTGATTCTAATTTCCGACAATTCCGACAGCGGCCATAATAGCATTTCCGCGGTTCCGACAATTTACGACAAAATGCAATAAAGAATGGTGAAATCCCTTGCAGATCGTGGTTTCAGCGTGCGCGCGTCATAATTTCCGACAAAGTGAATTGCCGGAAATGGAAACCCGCATCAGATGCATTTCCGCGGTTCCGACAATTTCCGCCCCCTAAAGGGGGGAAAATATTCTGTCGGAATTAAAACCGACAACATATTTCCCCCTATAGTTTAGGCGATCGAAAAAAAATATTGTGACTTAACAATGAACATTCTTGATTATGCTCTACTGCATGGGTTCAACCTAAAATATACGGCCAGCACCGATGGTGGCGAGTATAAGGGGCACTGCCCATTCTGCGGTGTCCAGAAAGATCATTGCGCGTATTGGCCGAACCACCCAAGGACGAAACACAAGGGCGGCAGCTATTGGTGCCGCGACTGCGACAGCAAGGGCGACTTAATCGCGATTATCATGGGTGTTGAGCGCGTAGGGTATAAAGAGGCATGTAGAATTGCAGGACAACAACCAAAAGAATCGGGTGGCGGCCGGTATAATCGCCCCGTTAAATCAACACCTGCCAGGAGAGAAATGAAACTGGCGACCATGAATGGCGGCGAAACCTGGCTTAACTCGGCAGCGGTATTTATCGATCAGTCGTGCAAGAGGCTTGAGAAGAAGCCTGAAGCCTTGGCGTGGTTTCAGCAGAGCAAGTTCCTGACACAAAAGACCATTGCTCGCTATAGACTTGGTTGGAATGAGACTATGAGATATGTTGACCGCAATCTTTGGGGGTTGCCGGAGGAGTTGAACGACAAGGGCCGTTCGAAAAAGATGTGGTTGCCGCGCGGATTTGTCATACCCCGCTATTCTCATGACGGAAAACTGTGCGGAATCAAGATTCGAAGGACGAACGAAGATCTGAAAAAAGAGAGAGAAAAGGCGAGAGAGGAGGCAAAAAAGTTCGGAAACAAAGAACGCGAAGTGCCTTCTTATATCCGTGTGCCGGGTGGCGCGCACTCACTCATGCTTTGTGGGAAAAATCGTAGCCGTTTTATCGTTGTTGAATCAGAACTTGACGCGATATTCCTCGCTCAAGAGGGCGTTGGACTACTGTCTGCCGTTTCACTTGGCAGTGCTGCAAACTGGCCAGACCAAGAAGGTTTTGAACTTTTGAAGCGTGCCGACAAGA
>SABV01000750.1 GCA_009928855.1 Erysipelotrichia bacterium
GTAACACGCTAAAACCGGGCAAATAAAAAAACGCCTCAGTGGAGGCGTTTTTTTTAGAAAAATTACTTATAAAAAGATATTTACTAGTTTGGGTAGCCGCTAATTATAGTCCAGGTTGCGGTTGCAGTAACTACAGTCCCGCCAGAATAAACATTGACTTTATTGCCTTCGTATTTTGCGGTAAGGGTAAGAGTTTTGGTATCGCTTACTTTAACCTGTCGGGCAGCTGTTGGTACATAAGCACTGAGAGTTAGATCATCAAGAGTTGTTGGGTCTTTTACTGTTTCAGCTTTGCTGGCTTTTATTGAGAGATACATATTGGCAGCTGACAGGGTGTTTGAATATGCTGACAGAAAAGACGAGCGTTTAGCTTCGTCCATGGCTTCATTTGCGCCGCTGAAGAAGGTCGGGGCTGCGGCAGCAGCTACGATAGCGAGTACTGCTACTACGAGGAGAAGTTCCATTAGGGTGAAACCCTGGCGTCTATTCATTTGTGTGACTCCTGAAATTAAATTTTTACCATTAGAACGATTAAAAGAACTGCAGATATTTTAACGTGAGGCCTGCTAAAAGTCAAGCTGAAAAAAGGGTTTGAGACTTTTTTCAGCTTGTTTCGGATCAGTTGGTTTTGAGATCTTTTTGTATCTGTTCAAGCCTCTTCTTAAAATATTCGCGGTCTTTTAGCTTCTGTTCGGGTTCAGGCATGGCCGGTTCGGTTATTACCGGTTTCGCTTCAACTGCCGGCGAATAAGGGGTGATTGACTCAGTTATGCTGGCCAGCGAAGGTTTAATTTCGGCAACGGCCGGGTGACCGTGCATTGTGACTATTTCTTCGACAGCATTGGGCTGTATTTCATTTTTGAATTCATCGCTGATCAGTCTGGTAGTCAGCAGAATAATTAGGTTTGTTTTCTTTTTGGTCTTTTTTGAGAACTGAAACAGCTTGCCCAGAACTGGCAGATCGCGCAGCATCGGCACTCCGCCGCCGTTACGACTGTCTTCGCTGCTTAT
>SABV01000751.1 GCA_009928855.1 Erysipelotrichia bacterium
GGAGACGAAGTGATTGTAGATCTGAACCCTGGAGAAGAAAGCATCGCCGCTATTTTAGTATTTGGGGCACCCGTTGCCGGTTTTTTTGCCGGGCTTTTTATGACGCCATATATATGTGAGATTGGCGGGCTACAGACCAGCGATATCATTACGGTAATCTGCGGTTTTGGCGGCATGGCGATCGCTTTTGCTCTGCTGGCAATTTTTTCGCGCAGTCGATTTGCCGACAAGCTTACGATGAAAGTAGTAAAAAAACTATGACAAGTCATGAATCTCCGGCGTATGTTTCCCAGAAATGCTTCAGAAGCCTATGGCAGGAATATAGAGTTTTTAGTGACCGCATTGAGCTGGACACATTGTTCAACACAATTGTCATCAAAAAGGATCAGATACTGTCTATACAGGTTTGCCCAGCCTTCAGAAACTCTATCATTGCTTTAAAACTTGATATGGCAGACCTGTTCATTCACATCAGCATTACCAGAAAGAACGGGATATTTAAAAATGTGAGCTTTACGCCAAACGACCCGAACGCCTTTCTAGAAGCAGTTCGCTCAGTTATGAACCTCTGAAAATCGGCAAAAAAAAATCCCCGGTTTAAAATCGCCGGGGACAAAGTGAGAGGATCTTTTGAGAGGATACTTGGTCATCGTAGATGATGACAAAATTATAAAAAAGCTTTCCGGATCATGCTGCGACCATGCTTCGTCTGTAGAGTTAATAAGTAATAGCTGGTGTGTTGAGCTGTTATGAATAGAGGATATCAGTGGTGTGACTCACGCTTTGTCGTTATTGTAGCTGTGCTATGTCTGTGGAACGATTAAGTATGGTTATACTTTAGGCGACCCGGAAAACATTTTTTCATTTTCAAAGAACTGATTATAATAGAGCAAGTATCGTGCCAACTTAAAAAGTTGCTTTTTAGCGCATTTTGCTCTTTTCAATGGGTTAATTTTTTTCACCTGTGTTTTTTTTTCACACACATTCGACCCTTTTCTAATGCAGTGTA
>SABV01000257.1 GCA_009928855.1 Erysipelotrichia bacterium
TCGCGGGCCTCTTCCTCGTCCATTATCTCGATGGCGTATCCGGCGTGGACGACGGCCCACTGGCCCACTTCGGCCTCGACCATCGCGACGATGCCCGCCGCGACTTTAATACCCGCTTAAAAGCGAAAAAGCTGAGTTCAGGTTCATGGAACACCGGCACCGTTAAGCTCGACAGATTTTTAGGTCGGGAATTATGTGTTCTGGCCTGGGCTGCAGAGCACGCATCAGCCGAAGAATGTGGCATCATCGCGCAAAAATGGCTGGCCCTCAGACCCGAAGAACGCTGGTGGCTCTACGCAAAAACCGCAGCAGAAGCTGGTAATGCCACGCAAACCACGCGCGGCTGGCGCAAAGCTCTTTATTGCTCGCTTTCTGACGGAACCAGCATAAGATTGGCTCCCAAGACCATGCCAAAACGCAAAAAGAAAAAAAGTGACGAGCCTGTCGTCGATCTCTTCAACTTCGTTGAGAAAGGTGAAATCTGATGTCACTGCAACCCTTCGCCTGGAAAGACAAACCAGCTTTAATTGAATGCCTGTTACCGGTGCAGAAAATCTCTGCAGAAAGCTTTAAAGAGCAAATGTCCAATCAAGGCAAGACGTTAACAGCTTTGGGTAGCTATTGGAAAGGCCGCAAACCTCTTATTTTGAACAAGGCTTGTATTCTTGGTTCGTTGCTGCCAGTCACAGATAATGCTCTTAAAGACCTTGAGATATTCGAAATTTTAATGGGCATGGATCGCCTCTCAATAATAAAACGGCTTTTAGCCTCACTGCCTGCAAACGAGCACAACGAAATCGCTCAATGGCTTTCTTCTCCGTATGGCGAGCAAGTTAAAAAAGCCAAGCGTCCAGAAGAACTGGTTGAGGATGAACTTTTTTCTCATGCATGGAAAGTGGTTAATGGCCACCTTGGCACTTCTGCTCACTCCTTTTGTGAACTTATTGAAGAAATAGGTATTGCCAGATTTGGCAAACGACCAAAAGTCGCAGATGTCTTTTGCGGTAGCGGTCAGATTCCATTTGAAGCTGCCAGGCTTGGTTGTGATGTTTATGCTTCTGATTTAAATCCTATTGCTTGTTTGCTTACCTGGGGTGCCTTTAACATCGTTGGCGGCAGTGAACAAAAACAATTAGAGTTTGAGCGTGATCAGAATGACCTGATTGAAAGAGTCCAGGTAGAGATTGATAAGCTTGGCCTTGAAAGCGATGGTAATGGCTGGCGCGCAAAAGCATTTTTGTATTGCGTAGAAGTTATATGCCCTGAAAGTGGCTGGAAAGTGCCGTTGCTGCCTTCATTGGCTATAAGCAAGGGAAAAAGAGTCATTGCCGAACTGGTGCCCGATGCAAGAAGTAAAAGTTACAAAATTGAAATAGAAACCGGCTGCTCAAAAGAAGAGGTGCAGCAGGCAACGATTGGAACAGTTCAAGACGGTTATATGGTTCATTCCCCCGACGGTGTAAATACTTACAGAGTAAGCATCAACTCAATTCGGGGAGATTATAAAGACGGCAATGAAAACAAAAATAAACTGCGTTTTTGGGAGAAATCAGATTTCATTCCTCGCCCTGACGACATTTTTCAGGAACGTCTTTATTGCGTGCAATGGATGCAGAAAAAAAACCAGGAAAGTTCTCAGTTTAACTATGAATTTCGTTCTGTAACTGCTGATGATCTTGCCAGAGAAAAGAAGGCCATTGATTATGTCGGCGCTCACCTTGCTGAATGGCAGGAAAAGGGCTATGTGCCTGACATGGTGATTGAAAAGGGCGATGAAACAGAGCGATTATACAGAGAAAGAGGCTGGACGCACTGGCATCACCTGTTTAACCCAAGACACCTTTTGCTCAATGGGCTTTTGAATAAATATTCAAGTTCGTGTGCCCTTAAAGTTGGCCTTTGTCAGGGTTTAAATCGAAGCTGTAAATTGTGCAAATGGGATCCATCAGAGGGTGTAGATGCCGTTGGCGATGTTTTTTACAATCAGGCTTTAAACACCTTGTTTACATACGGCACAAGATCTTCGGACTACCTTGCAAATCAGGTAAAGTTAAAGGGCTGTAAACATTTTCCGCTTGACTCCAAAACAAAGGTCGAATCTACCCCCGCTGCTCAGATGAATGAACAGTGCGACGTTTTCATAACTGACCCACCGTATGGTGATGCGGTTAAATACGAAGAAATCACAGAGTTTTTCATTGCCTGGCTGCGCAAGAACCCGCCAAAAGAGTTCGCTCACTGGACATGGGACAGCCGCCGTTCACTGGCGATAAAGGGCGAAGATGAAGGTTTTCGCCGTGGCATGATTGCTGCTTATCGCCGCATGGCCGAAAAGATGCCTGATAACGGCATTCAGGTGCTGATGTTTACTCACCAGAGCGGTTCGATCTGGGCAGACATGGCGAACATCATCTGGGCGAGTGGCCTACAGGTAACCGCTGCCTGGTATATCGTTACCGAAACCGATTCGGCTCTGCGTCAGGGCGCCAACGTAACCGGCACCAACATACTGATTCTGCGCAAACGCCACCAGCAGCTCGAAACCTTTCGCGACGACCTGGGCTGGGAGATCGAAGAAGAAGTTAAAAAGCAGGTCGAAATGCTGGCCGGGTTAGACAGGTCGGTTCGCAATCAGGGGTCAGAAGGTATATACAACGACGCCGATCTGCACATGGCAGGTTACGCGGCGGCGCTGCGTGTATTGACCGCCTATGCCAGAATTGACGGCAAAGATATGATGGTCGAAGCCGAAGCGCCACGTGTCGCCGGCAGCAAAACTTTCGTCGATGAACTGATTGAATTTGCCGTTCAGACCGCCGTTAAATTTCTCGTGCCGATTGGCTTCGAAAGTGCCGAATGGCAAAGAATGGCAGCTGTCGAACGCTTCTACCTCAAAATGGCCGAGATGGAACACCAGGGCAACAAAACCCTCGATAACTACCAGAATTTCGCCAAAGCCTTCAAGGTTCGCCACTTTGATCAACTGATGAGCGACAGCTCAAAAGCCAATTCGGCCCGCCTCAAACTCTCTACCGAGTTCAAAAGCTCACTGATGTCAGGCGATTCAGAGCTTGCCAGCACGCCACTGCGGGTACTGCTATATGCCATGTTCGAAGTTGCCAAAGAAGTCGATACCGGCGATGTTCTGCTGCACCTCATGGATAACTGCCCCAACTACCTTACAAACAAACCATTACTGGCAAAAATGGCCGGCTATCTCGCCGAAAAACGCGCCGCCCTGAAGCCCGGCAAAAGCTTCAAGCCAGATGTCGAAGCCTCCGCCGCCCGAATTCTCGCCGACGCAATTGCCAACCAAAGGCTTTAAGTTGTAAAGTAGTGCTCTAATCAAATATTGGGTAATAGAATCATGCAGCCGACACCAGACCTCGATTTATTTTCTGAAATAGACGAAGAAAAAGTAGAAATCCTGCTCGAGAACAATGATAAGACCCCCGCGCCGGGAGAAGATGAACTGTTTGAAGCCGGAATGCAGGAGCCGTTCAACCCTGCTGAAATTAACATCATCCCTAAATCAGAGACTTTGCACAATCTGATTGAACGCCTTAAGCACGGCGAAATAGATATGTATACGGAATTTCAGCGACATCCTGAGCTGTGGGACAACCAGAAAATGTCGAGACTCATTGAGTCGATACTTATCCGGTTTCCGTTACCTGCGTTTTATTTTGATGCCAGTAACGATGAGAAATGGCTGATTGTCGATGGCCTGCAGCGCCTGTCGGCAATCAAAAAGTTTGTTATCGACAAAAAGCTCAAACTAAGCGGGCTTGAATACCTGAATGAATTCAACGGCAGAATATATGACGATCTGCCACGCACATATCAGCGCCGCATCGATGAGTGCCCGATCATTTCATTTCTCATTCAACCCGGAACCCCCGAACCGGTTAAATATTCGATATTTCGCAGAATCAACACTGGTGGCCTGACCCTGAACGACCAGGAAATCCGTAATGCCATGGCCACCCAGGATATCAGGTGTTTTCTCGAAAAACTGGCTCAGGACAAGGTCTTTGTAGATATAATGGGCGATCAAAGCAAGCGTATGTTCGACCAGGAGCTGGTTTTGCGCTATCTAGCCTTTCGTTTCATGGATTATGAAGAAAGCAAAAAGAACATTTCGACTTTTCTCGATGAAATGATCGCTCGTCTCGAAAACGCTACTCCAGAAAAACTGTCAGAGTATGAGCTTTCTTTCAAAGCTGCGATCAGGCGGTGCTGGGATCTGTTTGGAAAAAACGCCTTTGAAAAAGCTTCAAATGGCGATAATTCAAGACGACGAAGAAAAAATGCCACTCTTTTCGAAGTCTGGACTACTGCACTTGCAGGGCTTTCTGCGGACGATATGGCAACAGTTCTGGCCAAGAAAGAAAATCTGCAGAACCTGTATCAGGAAATGATGCTCAATGACAATGACTTCCTGAAATCAATAACATATTCGACTCAAAAGAAGGATCACTACAGAATTAGAAGAGATAAAGTCGGTCAGTTGCTCAAGGATGTTATCTCATCTTATATTTTGAGCTGATAAAGCGAGGAAACAATGATTGAATTTATTCGCGTGCAAAGGTTCAAATCACTCAATGATGCAAGTTTCCCTCTGGCAGGGCTGAATGTTTTCAGCGGCCTGAACGGTATGGGCAAATCTTCTCTGATTCAATCCTTGCTGCTGCTCAGACAGTCATACGAAAAAAACACCCTTTTTGACAAAGGTCTGCTGCTTAAAGGCGACTATATTACCCTGGGTACCGGCAAAGATGTTCTGACTGAAAACGCCAACAATGAAACAATTGAATTCACTATAAAATGGGCAGATGCCGAACCGGTAAATTTTGTCTTCGACTATGCCGGAAAATCCGACCTGCAGCCACTGCAAACGAAACCGGTAATGCCGGCAAAGCAGCCAAAACTTTTTAACAAGAATTTTCAGTATCTTGCAGCCGATCGCATCAGCCCCAAAACTGCTTATGATGCATCGGACTATTATATCAAAGACCTGAACTCGCTGGGCAATCACGGCGAATTCACCGCTCATTACATTGCCGAGTATGGGCTTGAACCCATAAAACTCAAGTCTCTGCAGCATGCAAAATCTTCTTCTCTATCACTTCTGGACAACCTCGACAAATGGATGGCCGAAATTTCGCCGGGCATCAGAATACGCGCCAGGCTACACCCTGAAATGAACAGCGTTTCACTGGGATATGCTTTTGAACACGGGAGTGAAGTAACCGCTGAATTCAAACCGCAAAACGTCGGCTTTGGTCTGACCTTTGTTCTACCTGTTCTGGTCGCCATTTTAAGGGCAGCGCCTGGCGACATGC
>SABV01000258.1 GCA_009928855.1 Erysipelotrichia bacterium
AAGATAAGTGATAAATATGAGGTTCCGTTAGTTTTTGGCCATTCAGGCAGCGTCGAAAAATATTTTTCAGGTTACGTTCTCGGCGTTTCTGCAAGCCTTTGCCGCCTTATCTGTGCTTCAGAGATGATGAATTTTCTTGAAGGACGGTCGAAGCTTGCAGGCTTGCTCAACGAGAAGAATTCAGAGTTCAAATTTTCTTCAAATTCTCTTTCTGGAGTGATCAAAAAAGCTTTGCGTCCTGGCGTTCTTGCTCAGCTCTATCGTTTTCGCATCTCGCATTACGAAGAACTTAAGCGCTTTCTTAAGCCCGGCGTTGGCCTGATAAAAATTCCTGCAGAATACCTTGCAGGCAACAAATCTGTATTAGATAATTTGAGCGGCAGGGTGGCCAGTGACCCGGCATGGAAATTTCTAGCAGGAAGTTTTGTCGATTTTTCACTTGATTTTATACTTCCGGCTCAGAAAGCTATTTTTTCATGGGTTGGCGATGCAAGAATAAGGCAGAGAAAGACGAGACTGATCAGTTCTACGCAGCTGAGCAAGTTTGGGCAAATGCTCAGGCCTGGTGACATAATTCTGGGCAGACAGGACTGGTATCTTTCAAATATTTTTCTGCCTGGTTTCTGGCCGCATGCGATGATTTATGTCGGCTCTCCGGCTGAGTTAAAAGCTCTCTTTGCCGCAGATCCTGAGGTAATACGCTGGTGCAGAAAGCATGGAGCAGGCGATTTTGTCGAACTTTTGCGCGATGAATTTCCCGGTGCCGCGCAGGCCTGGCTGAAACCTTCTATCAAAGATGGAGGGGTTTGCGTGTTGATGGAGGCCATCAGTGACGGCGTTATTTTTAACTCTCTCAAAGGGGCCTTGCATTGTGATTATCTTGCAGCAGTGCGTCCACGCCTTGAGCCGATCGCTCTGGCGCGTGCTATTTATAACGCATTTTCGTATTTTGGACGAGAATATGATTTTCAGTTCAGTTTTATTACCGAACAGACGCTTGTCTGTACTGAGCTTGTAACCAAGTCTTATGCCGACAGCAGGTTTGGGTTGCGCTTTCCGATGGTCAAAAAGCTTGGGAAATATGGCATCGCTGCAGACTCGATCGTCGAGACATTTGCGACTGAGCGGGGCAATAGCGATCATCAGCTTGATTTTGTCGCTTTTTTAAAAGGAATGCCACATAGCAGAACTGCTACATTTGTCGATAGTGATGAATTTTCGGAATCTTATAAATGGGATGGCGGCCTGAAAAGTTCTGACACCAGATAATTGTAGTCAATAGCGGCCGGTTAAATTCAAGCTCATCAAAATTTGACAAAATTCACAGATGTGTGGTATTCTCTAATTCCAACTTCCTGGAAGGGAGGATAGATGAATGACGCGTGCGAAAACTGTTAAAAAAGCTGGCACTGTCAGCGAAGAGATTGTGACCAAGAAAAAGGGCAGATCTACAAGTGGTGAGGTCAGAGAATACTCTGTGACTGAGTCTTTTACTAAGGGTGAAATGGTTTACCACAAAGTATGGGACGACACAGGCGAAGTCATCGAGACTGGTACCACCGAAGATGGAATCAACAAAATGAAGGTTGCATTCGAAAAGGTTGGAGTAAAGAACCTGCGGATGGGTTGAATAACATTTCCAGCTTAGAAAAAAGACCCGGATTTCCGGGTCTTTTTTCTAAGAAATATAAACTGGAGGACGGATCTTTTGGCGGGCGAACAGGCTCTTAGACAGAGTGGCTTCTGGTTATTAAAGCCATGTATTACAAGACTGATCGGTTTTTTATCGCATCAGGATTCAAAGTTGCGCGGTGAAGGTGCACGGGCGCTTGGTAAAATCGGTGCTCCTGAAGCCATAAAACCTCTTATTGCCGCTCTTCTTCATGAAAAACAAGATGAGCATATGCCGTTGGCATTGGCTGAGATTGGTGATGTTTCAGCTCTTGAGCCATTGCTTGAGGCTTTTAAAGATGCCGACAGAGAAGTCAGGCCAAATATAGCACTTGCTCTCGGTGTTTTTAATGATCGCCGGGCTGTTGCCGCTCTTATAGACGCTCTTGGTGATCTTGATCCTAATGTGCGTTTTTGCAGCATAACCTCTCTTGGTAAACTTGGAGACAGTGCTGCTGTGTCGAATCTTCTCGGATGTCTTGCCGAGAGCAACGAGTGGATTTTTCTGAATGTCGTTGATGCTCTGGCTAGACTGGGGGCGCATCGGGCTACGAACCCGCTTGTAGCCTTTTATCTCAAAGAGAGAAACGAGCGTAAACGATCTGCTATAGTTACCGCACTTGGTGCAATTGCTGATCTGACCGCTGTTCCTACTTTGACGAAAGCTCTGCGTGACACTGATGATCGTGTCAAGGCCAATGCCATAGAAAGTCTCGCCCGCCTCGGACTCCCTGCCGAGAAAGCTCTTGGTCTAATTCAGCCGTTTTTGAAACATCCGAACAACCGTGTGCGTGGCAATGCAATGATTGCGGCTGCGAATCTTGGAAATATAGACTTGACGCCGGTTATGTCTGGTATGCTCGATGACCCGGATAAATGGATCCGCGCGACTCTTGGTTATGTTCTGTCTGTTGTAGAACATGAAAATGCTCTGGGAATGACTATCGATCTTTTAAAAGATGATGATGCGGATGTTCGTAAAAATGCGGCGCTGGCTCTTTCGAACCGCGCCCGTGAAGCGCAGACCGAGTTGCTCGTAAAAATGCTTTCCGATACAATTCCTTTCGTTCGCTTACAGTCTGTTATCACGCTCGGACGCCTTAAAATAGTTTCTGCGGTTCCGTGGCTGATAAAAATGCTCAAAACTGATCGAAATTTCAAGATCAGGTCGGCTGTAATAACCAGTCTTGGCCATATCGGTGATCGTTCTGGCGTGCCTGCGTTGCAGAGTGCTTTGCGTGATCGTGACTCAAGAGTCCGGGCCAATGCCGTCGAGGGCATTGAAGAAATTCTGGGCGAGACCGGTATTAACATAATCCGTCCGATGCTCAAAGATCCAGATAACAGAACCCGTTCTAACGCTGCCAAGGCGTTATTCAGACTTGGCGATCTCGAGGTTCTCCATGAACTTGAAAAAATGCTGGTCAGCAAAGATGGCGCCACAAAAATTTCTGCAGCTTATACTTTGGGCCAGATCGGCTTGTCATTGCGCGCAATAGATGCTTCGCCACTGTTTGACCGATTAAAAACAAGCCTGGAAAGCATAGTGGTGCCCAGGTCGCAGCCTGAAGTCGCGTCTTTAAGTTCAGACGAGCCGGTTGAAGAGTCGCCGGCACCTACGCCGGAGGGCAAAGAAGAGCTGCGTGCGCATTTTCTTGAGCTTTTTAAAGCCGGTCGGTTAAAAGATTCTCTTGTGGCGGTGCAGAAGTATTTGAGTAAGCACCCGCATGATTTGATGGCAGTTTTTTTTGCAGGTAATATTAATTTTCAACTGGGTCGTTTTGATGATTCAATTGACTTGTTTAAAAAGACTATTGAGCTTGATCCTTTTCATATTCAGGCACATAGCAATATCGGTATAGCGTGCTACCGCAGCGGCAAACTGCAGGAAGCTATCGAGTATTTCAAATCTGCGCTGAAACTTAAGCCAGACTTGTCGGTCATTCGTTTTAACCTTGCCAGTCTATATTTAAAGACAGGTAGATGGGATGAAGCCGTTCGCCATTTTGAGGAAGGTATGAAGTTTCAGGCTCCTTCGGCCAAAATTTTAAACAACCTGGCCTTTGCCTGTCAGAAAACCGGAGATTTTGAAAAATCAGCCGATGCCTACCGCAGAGCCCTTGAAATAGACCCCGGAGATGCGGGCGTATATTACAACCTGGCGTTGATTTTAACCAGACTTGGTAGAAAACCCGAGGCAGTCAAAGTGCTTAATCGCTCAATTGAAGTTGTTCAACCAGATTCGCCGGGGCTTAAAAATATCAGAGAGCTTCTGGAACGTTTTAAAGTTTTGCCCTGAACTTGACAAAAATAACCGCCTTGCCCTGAATATTGCTTCGGGCAAGGCGGTTGTTTTGTTGTCAGGCCAGGTTCCAGCCGGTTTTAAAAGCTTTCAGGTTCAGTTCTTGAAGTTTGGCCGGAATCATGCGCTTGATCAGTTCTGGCCAGATCTCTGGTTTGATACTGTTGATCTGGCGGGCAAGAACTCCAAGAAGAACTACGTTTAGACATTTCTGATTGCCGAGTTCACGGGCTTTGCCTATGGCGTCTACCGAAATAGTCTGAATCGACATTCTGGCCAGCTTTTCGACGATATTTTGTGGGTATACTGCATTCCCGGCCGATACCGACATGGGCAGGATGTTCTGGGCATTGGTTATTACCAGACCGCCAGGTTTCAAAAATTCTGTCCAGCGAATGGCTTCAAGTTCTTCAAAGGCGAGAAGTATATCGCATTCGCCTTTTCTTATAATTGGCGAGCAGATGCGCTCTCCAAAACGAACATGGCTTACGACACTGCCGCCGCGTTGTGCCATTCCATGAATTTCAGATTTTTTTACATCGAATCCGGCTTCCATTGCACACTCGGCCAGAAGATTGCTGGCCAGAAGAGTTCCCTGGCCTCCGACTCCGCATAATAGAATGTTAGTAGTCATGATTAAACTTCCTCCCTGGCCTGAGTTATAGCGCCCGGTCGGCAAACGGCGGCGCAGAGACCGCAATGGACGCAAAGTGCACTGTTGATAAAGGTTTTGCCGTCTTGCTGGTTGACTTCAATTGCCGGGCATCCGAGCTTCCAGCACATGCCGCATTTTACGCATTTGTCGCGATTTATCGAGACGAGTTTTGTTGCCGGCTTGTAGTCTTTAAGGAGGAAACATGGTCTTCTTGTTACAATTACCGCTGGTTCCGGGTCGTTAAGTGCTTCCTTGAGAGTGGCTTCCATCTGTTTGAGATCGAACGGATCTACTGTGTGAACATTGGTTATGCCGCAGGCTTTGCACATGTTTTCTATGTTCAGGGCTTTGGTTGGTTCACCTTTCAGGGTCTTGCCGCTTGCAGGGTTAGGCTGATGACCAGTCATTGCCGTGATAGAGTTGTCGAGAATCATGGTGACGTGGCGCCCTTTGTTATAAACCGTATCAAGCAGCCCCGTAATGCCAGAATGCATGAATGTGGATTCGCCCATTACTGAGACGAGTTTGCCATGTATCTTTTCTTTCATGGCTTTTTCGATGCCAAGGGCATTGGTGATAGAAGCACCCATGCAGACTATAGTGTGCATAGCGTTGTGAGGCGCAAAAGCTCCCAGGCTGTAGCAACCGATATCTCCGGTGACAGTGCAGTTTAACTTGCGCAGGGTATAAAAAACGCCACGATGTGGG
>SABV01000752.1 GCA_009928855.1 Erysipelotrichia bacterium
AGCTTGAAGATTTTTTTTATTTTCACCCCGAAAGGGGAATCAGGCTTTTTGCTCGCATAAAAAAAGCAATTGCCGCGGCTGATCCGGTCTGTAAGCCAATATTGGTTGCGATATTGGCTGATATTTCAGAAAAAATTGATGATAATGACCTGGAAATCAGTCGAATGGGCGATGACGCTTTGGGGGTTCTTTACTCCGACTCTGATTTGCTGCGCAAAAGTAAGGCTATTGAGATACTTGTTAAGGCTTCCAGTTATGCTGGTATTCCGCGTATTATCGAATTGATGCTGGATTCGACCAAAAGCTTGGATTCATATCAAAATTATCATTTTATGGAAACGTCTATTATGGCGCTTAAACGGCTTGGCGGTGAATCTCTTCTCAGACTTTTGATAAACCCGCAGTCGGATACGGCAATGAAGCAACTGCGTATTGAGTGGAGAACCATGGACTCGAAGCTTCTCGCCGAAACGTTGTCTATGTTACAGCGGCTTGATGCTGATTTTGCCCAGGTGATGCTGAAGGTGATCGATTTATCAGATTTTAATTTGCCGTTCATTGCCATGGTAAACGAGGGAGTCGCCCACAGCGATAAATGGGTTCGTCAGGCGGCTGTGGCATCTATGCAGAAAGCCTCTGAGGCTCTTAGTCCTGAGGTTTTGTCGAGGATGCTGAATGATTCGGCAGCAGAAGTCAGGTTGATGGCCGCTACTTCTCTGGGCGGTTTTTCTAAGGAACAGACAGGTGAGATTCTTGAAGAATTGGCCAGCAGACAGGGAGAATCTCTAGAAATTCGCCTGAATGCTCTTTATGCTTTGTATTCACAAAAAAATATTGAAGCCCTTAAAAACCTGGCTATTCAGCCGGATAACTTTAAAACCGCAATCAATGCTCAGGGGCTTGCTTCTCTCCTTATGCCGCATGAAGACGGAATAAAAACAATGCTTTCGGCTTATTGTGCTAGCAGGTCTGAATTTGCGGCCGAAGCAGGCCATTATCTTATGGA
>SABV01000753.1 GCA_009928855.1 Erysipelotrichia bacterium
GCTCATCGATCAGGTTTTTATTATACCAGTCTGGATCAACGCGATCGCCCAAAAAAGTGATTATATTGCCCCCTGACATGAGATATTCAGAGAGGCGGCTAACAAAGTCTTCTTCAAGCTGGCGTTGATTGATCAGGCAGATCGCTGCGTAGTTTTTAAAATCGATACTTTTGATCTCGGCACTGCTTCTTGATTCAACGGCAAAATTATTGTCTTTGCTTCGATTAAGAGGGTTGAGAGCAAATTTGACAAACATATCCTCGCTATTATCAGGCTGACCCGGTTGACTGTCAGGCCTGACCAGCAACACACGGCATGGCTCGAACACGCGCAACGCAAGATGACGCTCATCGTCATAAGGCATGGCATCGTTTTGCAAAGCGGCACATACATGATTCATGCCTGTAACCGAAAATGTGCAGGCAACTTTTATCTCTTTTTCGGCATTTGCCTCTATCTCAACCTCTTCTTCGAGCTTGCGCTCACCATTAACGGAAATGGTCAGTCTGGTTTTTCGCTTTGCCGCAGAGTAGTTTGCCAGCTTGACTCTCAGGGGTATCTGACGGCCGCTCATTACAACAGGCGCGTCTGCTTCAAACGCCGTAACCGCCATATTGCCAGGAGCGACTCCACCAACCGGCACCATAATCAGATCTATACCGGGTTCAACTTTTGCGAGATCATATTTTTCGATGAAGGGTTTCCAGGCTGATTCTGTCATGTCAGTTATCACATAGACAGCCCGCCGATAATTTTTTAACGGAACCAGCAACTTGAGCGCCGGCAGAATTGAAGACGCGAGATTAGTACCGGCCATGCTCAGAGGCGCGTTGGCAATGCTTTTTTTAAGAGTTTCACTGTCCCACGTCAGTTGCGGAAAAATGAGCCGACCAGGGTCGTTTACCAGCCCTACGGTAGCTTTGTCGCCGGCCTGCATCTGTTCAAGAATCTCAAGCGCGCGCGAACGGGCCGTATTGAAAACAGAAATTCCCTGATGGGTG
>SABV01000259.1 GCA_009928855.1 Erysipelotrichia bacterium
GATGAGAAAGTTCGAAAAAGTCTGCGAAATTATCGAACGTTATAACAGCGACAGTTCGAAGCTGGTTCCGATTTTGCAGGCAGTTCAGGAAGAATACCGTTATCTGCCTGAAGACGTCATTTATTATGTGGCCACTTCTCTTGGCATACCCTCTGCGCAGGTTTATGGTGTTGCCACTTTTTATTCGCACTTTGCTCTTGCTCCAAAAGGCAAATATGTGATCAGAGTCTGCGATGGCACAGCCTGCCACGTTAAAAAGTCGATTCCGATTCTTGAAGCGTTGATGACTAAACTCAAACTCACGCCTGAACGCATGACAACTCCAGACATGCTTTTTACGGTTGAAACTGTTTCATGCCTGGGAGCCTGTGGCTTGGCGCCGGTTCTTGTTATCAACGAGGACGTTCATGGTCTGATGACACCCGAATCTACTGCTGCATTGCTTGACGAAATTATCGCCAGGGAGGAAGCCAAATGACTGTTGCCGTCACTGATCTCAAAAAAATTGCATCCGAATTCAACGATAGAGAAGAAGAAAGGCGTGTTGTAGTTTGTGCGGGCACCGCATGTGTCGCTAATGGCGCTCTTCCGCTTATTGATGCTCTTGTGAAAAACATCACGCAGTCTGGTCTCAAAGTGCGTGTTGAAGCCCACGAAGAGGGAAAACATGATTTGCGAGTCTCAAAAAGTGGCTGTCATGGTTTCTGTCAGATGGGTCCTCTGGTTACCATTCTTCCTGAAAATATTCTTTATACCAGGGTTAAAGCTGCCGATGCCGGAGAAATTGTTGAAAAAACCCTGATCAAAGGCGAAATAATTGACCGACTCCTGTTTGTAGAGCCAGCAACTGGCAAACATGCCAAGGGCAGCGATGAAATTACGTTTTATAAACGTCAAACCCGCACTGTGCTAAAAGAATGCGGTCATATCTGCCCTGAAGATATAAGTGAATACATTGCTCACGGCGGGTATGAAGGTGCCAGACTGGCTATTGCCAAGATGAAGCCCGAAACAGTGTGTGAAGAAATCCTGCATTCCGGTCTGCGCGGCCGTGGCGGCGGTGGTTTTCCGACAGGCAAAAAATGGCAGCTTACTCTGGTGCATAAAAACCCGAAAAAATATGTTATCTGCAACGCTGATGAAGGCGATCCGGGTGCATTTATGGACAGAAGCGTTATGGAAGGCAACCCGCATTCGGTTATCGAAGGCATGATGATTGCCGCTCGTGCTATTGAAGCCAATGAAGGGGTCGTTTATTGCCGCGCTGAGTATCCTCTGGCTGTTAAGCGTATGCGCAAAGCGATCGAAGATGCCCGCAAAATCGGTATTCTTGGCACTAAGATTTTTGGGACCGATTTTGAGTTTGACGTTAACGTCATGGAAGGCGCCGGCGCATTCGTTTGTGGCGAAGAAACTGCTCTTATCGCTTCGGTTGAGGGCAAGCGCGGTATGCCAACTCCCAAACCGCCATTCCCCGCAGAAAGCGGTCTGTTTGGAAAACCAACAGTTATCAATAATGTCGAAACTCTCGCTTGTGTGCCTCTTATAATGCGTAATGGCGCCAAATGGTTCAGAGACCAGGGCACCGAAAAGTCGCCCGGCACCAAAACTTTTGCGCTGACAGGTCATGTTGCTAATACCGGTTTGATCGAGGTTCCATTCGGAACAACCTTGCGTGAAATCATTTTCAATATCGGTGGTGGCATTACCGATGATCGTGGCAGACCAATGCCTGACGGCTTCAAGGCTGTTCAGATCGGTGGCCCGTCAGGTGGTTGTCTTACCAGCGAGCATCTTGATCTGCCTGTTGATTTCGATTCGCTTAAAGACAAGGGCGCCATGGTGGGTTCTGGTGGTCTGGTCGTTATGAATAACACCACCTGTATGGTTTCTGTGGCACGCTTTTTTATGCAGTTCACCCAGAATGAATCATGCGGAAAATGTGTTCTGTGCAGAGAGGGCACTCGCCAGATGTTGAGTATGCTTGACGATATCATGCGCGGCGATGCTGATGCATCAACTCTGGTTAATCTCGAAAAACTTGCCAGAGCCGTAGCGAAAGGTTCACTCTGTGGTCTTGGCAAAACAGCTCCAAGCCCCATTCTCTCTACACTCAGATATTTCAGGCACGAATATGAAGCCCATGTTTTTCAGAAAAAGTGCCCCGCCGGCCAGTGCAAAGCCCTTGCCAGACCCGAAATAAATCCGGAACTCTGCAAAGGTTGCACTCTTTGCGCCAAAAAGTGCCCGGTCGGTGCTATTAAGGGTGAGGTTAGAAAACCGCACGTTATCGATGCTGAAAAGTGCATAAAATGTGGCGCTTGCGCAGCAGCATGTAATTTCAACGCTATTACGGGGGTGTGAGCATGTCTAACACAGATAATGGTTTTGTTCAGATAAATGGTCAAAATGTCGCGATTGAGGGTGAGCGCAACCTGCTTGAACTCATCAGAAAATCCGGAATCGAAATTCCGACTTTCTGTTATCATTCTGAATTAAGTATTTATGGCGCCTGCCGTCTTTGTCTTGTAGACATCGAAGGGCGCGGGCTGCAGGCTTCTTGTTCGGTTAAGCCTGAACCGGGCATGAAAGTTAAAACAGCTACCGAAGAAATTCGTGAGATCCGCAAAATTTCAGTTGAACTGCTGCTTGCAAACCATCGCGTTGAATGCCCGACCTGCCCTCAGAGCAATAAGTGCAAACTCGAAGAACTTGCACGCAAGCTGGGTATCACTGAAGTTCGTTTTAAAAAGGCCAAGCTCGATCATCCGCTTGATTTCTCGTCTGACGCCCTGGTCAGAGATCCCAATAAATGTGTTCTTTGCGGCGATTGCGTGAGATTCTGCAAGGAAATCCAGAGTATCGGCGCTATCGACTTCGCTCATCGCGGCAAATACACTATCGTTACACCCGCCTTTAACAAGGAACTGGGCAAGGTTGAATGTGTGAACTGCGGTCAGTGCGCCGCCGTCTGCCCGGTTGGTGCTATAACCGTAAAGCAGGAAGTTGATAAAGTATTCGCCGCCCTCGATAACCCCGAAAAAGTTGTTGTGGCGCAGATTGCACCTGCTGTGCGCGTTGCCCTTGGCGAAGGTTTTGGTATGACTTCCGGCGATATAGTGACTGGTAAAATTACCGCCGCTCTCAAGAGAATGGGTTTTGATAAGGTTTTCGATACGTCTTTCTCGGCTGATTTAACAGTTATCGAAGAAGGCACTGAATTTCTCGATCGTTTCACTAAAGGGGAAAAGTTGCCGCAGTTTACTTCGTGCTGCCCGGCCTGGGTAAAATTCGCCGAACAGTATTATCCCGAAATCCTGCCCAGACTGTCGTCCTGCAAATCACCACAACAGATGTTCGGCTCTCTTGCCCGCGAAACCCTGCCAAAACTTCTCAATGTAAAACCCGAAAATCTTTTCATTGTTTCGATCATGCCCTGCACTGCCAAAAAGTTTGAAGCAAAACGCCCTGAATTTACTCATGATGCCTTACCAGATGTAGATGCCGTTCTCACAACTCAGGAACTCAGTCGCATGATCGAAGCCAGCGGATTGAATTTTATGGATCTCGACCCTGAATCTCTCGATCTGCCATTAGGCTTTAAAACTGGCGCCGGCGTAATTTTTGGCACAACCGGTGGCGTCAGCGAAGCAGTTTTGCGCTTTGCAGTCGAAAAGGTTACCGGCGAAAAACTCGCTAATGTAGATTTCCACGCGGTGCGCGGTGATGCCGGAATTCGTGAAGCGACTTTTGATGTTGCAGGCAAAAAGGTAAGAATGGCGATTGCCCACGGTCTTAAAAATGCCCGCAAACTGGCAGAAGAAGTAAAGGCCGGTCAGTGTAACTACGATATCATCGAAGTTATGGCGTGCCCGGGCGGTTGCGTGGGCGGTGCCGGTCAGCCGGTAAATTTCGCGCCCGGTGCCATTAAACGCCGTGCTAAAGGGTTGTATGAAGCAGACAAGATGCTGCAGCTACACAAATCACAGGAAAACCCCTACATTATCGAAACTTACGAAAAAGTTCTCGGCGAGCCGGGTGGTCATAAAGCTCATCACATGTTGCATACCAGATATCAATCAAGACGACGTATCTCTGACAAGGGCATGCCGCTCATGACAGGTGAAGGCACAGACAAACTTTCAATAAAAGTCTGCGTAGGAACAAACTGTTATTTGAAAGGCTCTCAGACTATTCTTAAAGCTTTGACCAGAGATATTGAAAGTCGTGGTCTGCAGAATGCAGTAGATATTCAGGCAACTTTCTGCTTTGAAAAATGTGGTCAGGCACCGAATGTGATGATTGGCGACCAGCTCATCGGCAAATGCACTTATGAAAAAGCCCTTGAAGTGCTCAATGCCGAATTGCAGAAGAAAACAAACTAAGTCTGTTAATCAAAATTATAGGCCTCTCAACCTTTGAGGCTTCGAGGCCCATAATCTGATCTTTGATTCTTGAATCTCTATTCGCCCGCACCGGCTGTCTGAAATCTCAGACAGCCAGTGTGGACTCTTTCTATGTAACTGTTAAAAGTAATAACGCTTTTGTTTATACAAAATCAAGGCTTTTGAGAAACTGTTTATTAACCGGCAAGCATAACTATCTTTAATTATTTCACGGGCACAGTTTTAAACTTTTATTTTTTCACAAATCAGCTTGTGATTTTTTTCACTTTTGTTTATAATTGGATTAGGCGAGCGTATGAAAGAATCTTTACAAAAGATTTTGGGGCAAGAAGTGTCTGAAGATTGCCAGGCATAAAAACAGGAGCTGTTTTATGAATGATACCAATGAAAATAATTTTCGGCACGAAATCATAATGTGCATGGGCAGTGCCTGCTTTACTCGGGGCAACAATCGCAGCGTCGAAATTGTTAAGACTTATCTTAAGCAAAACAGTCTTGAAGCAGATGTTTCTTTCAGAGGATGTCTCTGTAATAACCGCTGCAAAGCTGCCCCGGTAATCACAATAAATGGCAGAGTTTTTGAAAAAGTAGTGCCGCAATCAATAGTCGAATTGCTTGAGCACGTCTTCAAAGATACAGGAGACTGCCATGAACCAGCTTAAACCTGTTTTTACGCAAAAAGCAGATTGTCAGGACTGCTACAAATGCGTTCGCGAATGCCCGGTCAAGGCGATAAAAATAGCAGACAACAGCGCATGCATTGTTGACGAACTCTGTATTCATTGTGGCCGCTGTGTCAAAGTTTGCCCGGCAGGGGCTAAAAAGGTGCGTAATGATGTGCCGGCTGTCAGGCAGTTGCTCGATCTCGGGCGCCGTGTCATTCTATCGCTCGCTCCTTC
>SABV01000260.1 GCA_009928855.1 Erysipelotrichia bacterium
GATTCGTTTCAAGAATCCGAGCTTGGTAACATCCCGAGAGGATGGCGAGTGAAAACGACAGATGAACTTTGCACTGTAAGTATCGGCAAGACACCACCACGAAAGGAGCACCAGTGGTTCACCGAAAACACGTCAGACATACCTTGGATGTCAATACGTGATCTAGGTGAGGCAGGAGTCTTCATTTCTCGAACGTCTGAATTTCTCACAGCAGAGGCGGTTGAGAAATTTCGTGTGCGCCGGATTCCAGACAATACAGTTGTGCTAAGCTTCAAGCTCACCGTTGGGCGTGTCGCCATTACTGACGGCGAGATGCTTTCGAATGAGGCTATTGCCCATTTCAGGCTAAATCAAGAAGCTACATTTTGCTCCGCATATCTCTACTGTTACCTCAAAGGTTTTGGTTTCGACCAGCTGGGCAGCACTTCGTCAATTGCCAACGCGATCAATTCCGAAATGATTCGCAAAATCAATGTTCTAGTTCCATCTAAGGGCCTTGGCGATGCATTTGAAACTGCAGTATCCCCGTTTTTCAGAAAGATGAAAAGCGCCCAGCAAGAATCACACACTCTCACCAATCTTCGCGACACGCTGCTTCCAAAACTGATGAGCGGTGAGTTGAGTGTGCCTGACGCTATGAAAGAGGTGGCCGCCGCATGAAAAAGCCATATTCGCTCAAGATATTCCTGCCCGGTGGTGATCCTGATGGCCTGCGCACCATAGAAAAATCCAACTGGAGCGGTGCGGGGATTGTTATTCCCAGGGCTCTGATGGCTGAAGCCCGGCAGCGCCGTGAAGTTTCGCGCACCGGTGTTTATATTCTTGTAGGCCCGGCAGAAGAGTCAGGCCTGCAGCGCATTTACGTCGGCGAAGGTGACCCGATAAAGCCCAGGCTTGAACAGCACGCCGTCAAGAAAGACTTCTGGACCAGCTGCATCGCCTTTACCAGCAAAGATGAAAATCTTAATAAAGCTCACGTTCAGTATCTTGAATCGCGCCTGGTAGATCTGGCAACCAAAGCGAAAAGATGCCTGCTCGATAACAGTAATGTGCCTGCCCTGCCTTCATTATCAGAATCTGACGCTGCTGATGCCGAAGGTTTCCTGTCTGAGATTCTTCTGTGCTGTCCTCTGCTGGGCCTGAGCGTATTTTCTGCAGCAATAAGCTCGCCACAAAGCGGAAAAACTCTTTATCTGTCAGGAAAAGGCATAAAAGCCGAAGGCCTGGAAACTTCAGAAGGCTTCTTAGTTAAGTCTGGCAGCGGTTCTTCTAAAGATGAATCACCGTCTTGCAGCCAATACATAAGAGTATTGCGAGCCGCGTTACTCGCTAACGGCGTTCTGCAGCCAGCTGCAGAAAACTATATATTTACACAGGATTATATGTTTAATTCACCCTCAACCGCTGCAGGAGTAGTTCTGGGTCGTTCAGCCAATGGGCGCACCGCATGGAAAACCAAGAACGGTAAAATGCTCAAAGAGATCCAGGAAGCCCAGGCCCAGGAATGACGTAATGGTGATATCTATAAAAAGTTACGAACATATCTCTGAACATTTGTTCCAGAGCTCTGCACATTTAGGTTCGAGCTCCGAACATTTGCCGTAAAATTTAACCAGGAATCAGTAATCAGAGCAAACAGATGACCTTTAACGAATCAACGGTAGAAGAAGCAGCATTGACCTGGTTTTCAGAACTGGGTTATGAAATCATCAATGGCCCAGACCTGGCGCCGGGTGAACCGTCTGCTGAGAGGGATGTTTTCAGCGATGTTGTGCTGATCGGGCGTTTGCGTGATGCCGTTCAACGTCTGAATCTGCAGATACCTTATGAAGCCCAGGAAGAGGCTATTCGTAAGATAAAACGCCAGGACAACCCGTCTATGGCGGCAAATAACCGAAGATTTCATGCCATGTTGCGTGATGGCGTCGAGGTCGAGTATAAGCGCCCTGATGGCAGTATTGCCGGTGATCATGTGCGTCTGGTTGATTTTGATCACCCCAAAGCCAATAACTGGTTGGCCGTCAATCAATTTACCGTTATTGAGGGCCAGCATAACCGGCGGCCAGATATAATTATTTTCATAAATGGTCTGCCTCTCGCCGTAATAGAGCTGAAAAACGCCGCCGACGAAAATGCGACGATCTGGTCGGCATATCAACAGTTACAGACCTACAAAGCCCAGATAAGTTCGCTGATGCAGTATAACGAAATGCTTGTAGTGTCTGACGGTATGCAGGCCCGCATCGGTTCACTCACTGCCAGCCAGGAATGGTTCAAAGTCTGGCGTGATAATGATGAAAATGATACCGGAGCGGCAAGTCTTCTGGAGCTCGATGTTTTAATCAGGGGCGTATTCTCACAAAACCGCTTTCTCGACCTGCTGCAGCATTTTATCGTTTACGAAGAAGATACCGACAGCGACCGGCTGACCAAGATTATTGCAGGTTACCACCAGTTCCATGCAGTTAACCTGGCTGTGCAGGAAACCATACGTGCCAGCGGCATGCCTGAAGCGACAACTTTGCAGGAAGACCAGGGCACCTACTGGGCCAGACCGATGAATAACGGCAAAAAGGGTGACCGGCGAGCGGGGGTTGTCTGGCATACACAGGGTTCCGGCAAAAGTTTCTCTATGCTGTTTTACGCAGCCAGGGTAGTCAGGCACCCGGCAATGCAGAACCCGACACTTATTGTGTTAACGGACCGTAACGATCTTGATGATCAGCTGTTTGGCCAATTTCAGCGCTGCCACGAAATATTGCGGCAGATGCCAGTTCAGGCAGAGTCAGTCGAACACTTGCGAACTTTGCTGAAAGTCGCCAGTGGCGGCGTGATATTTACAACAATCCAGAAATTCATGCCAGAAGAGCGTGGCGAACGCGTGAATTTGTTATCTGACCGGCAGAATATCGTAGTAATAGCCGACGAAGCGCACCGCAGTCAGTATGACCTGATAGACGGCCTGGCCCGCAATCTGCGAGATGCTGTTCCCAATGCCTCTTTTATTGGCTTTACCGGCACACCGATTGAACAAACCGACGCCAATACCCGGGCCATTTTCGGGGATTATATCAGTATTTATGATATCCAGCGCGCCGTCGCCGATGGGGCAACAGTTCCGATATACTACGAAAGCCGCATTGCCAAACTTTCCCTTAATTCTGCAGCTCTGCCGCATATCGACGAAGAGTTTGAAGAGCTTACCGAAGGCGAAGAAGATGATAAAAAGCAGAAACTCAAGTCAAAATGGGCAGCCCTCGAAGCGCTGGTGGGCGACTCGAAGCGTATTGCCCTGATAGCGAAAGATATAGTGCAGCATTATGAGCGGCGTCTTGAAGCCATGGAAGGCAAAGCCATGATTGTCTGCATGAGTCGCCGGATCTGCGTTGATCTTCTCGATGCAATTTTAAAATTACGCCCGGACTGGGCCAGCACCAAGGATGACGACATCGAAGCTGAGAGAAGCAAGCCCTGCGTCGCCAAGATTATCATGACCGGCAGTGCTGACGACGGCCCAGACTGGCAGCCGCATATCAGAAACAAGCAGCGCCGCCGCGAACTGGCCAGACGGTTTAAAGACAGCAGAGACCCTTTCAAGATTGTTATTGTGCGCGATATGTGGCTAACCGGGTTCGATGCGCCATGTCTTCATACCATGTATGCCGATAAACCGATGCGTGGTCATGGCCTTATGCAGGCAATTGCCAGGGTTAATCGGGTGTTTCGCGACAAGCCGGGTGGTCTTATTGTTGATTATCTGGGTCTTGCCGATCAGCTTAAGCATGCCCTGGCGACTTATACGCAGAGTGGTGGTAAGGGGTCGCCCAGTATCGATACTGAAAAGGCAATCGCCGTCATGCAGGAAAAATACCAGGTTGCCTGCGATATCATGCACGGTTTCAGCTGGGATGTCTGGACTACCGGCACGCCTGTTCAGAAGTTATCGTTGATGCCAGCTGGTCAGGAACACGTATTACAGCAGGACAACGGCAAACAGCGTTTCGTAAAAATTATAACTGAACTGTCACGGACCTTTGCCCTGTGTGCTGCCACGGACGAAGCACTGGCAATTCGCGATGATGTGGCATTTTTTCAGGCGATAAAAGCTCAGCTTGCCAAGACTTCAGGCTCGAAGAAAGCGCCGGAAGACCTCGATCATGCAATCAGACAGCTGGTTTCTGAAGCAATTATGACCGAGGAAGGCGTAATTGACGTATTTGCCGCCGCTGGTCTGAAAAAACCTGATATTTCAATTCTATCAGAGCAGTTTCTCAATGAAGTGCGCGGTCTCAAACATAAAAATGTAGCAGCGGAACTACTGGCGAAGTTATTAAAAGATGAAATAAAGGCCAGGGCGACGCGGAATCTGGTATTGAGCAAGCAATTCAGCGAGATGCTGCAGAAAACTCTTAACGCTTATCATAACCGGGCCATTGCCACCCAGGAAATCATCGAAGAGCTGATCAACCTTGCCAGAGATATGAATGCTGCAACGAAACGCGGCCAGGATCTCGGCCTTAACGATGACGAAATCGCCTTTTATGATGCTCTGGCTGCAAACGAAAGTGCAGTGAAGGCTATGGGTAATGATGAGTTAAAAGTTATAGCCGCCGAACTGGTTACGCAGGTGCGTAAAAACGTTACTATCGACTGGACTCTACGGGAAAGTGCCCGGGCCAAGATTAAAGTCATGGTGAAGCGCATACTGAAAAAGCACGGTTACCCGCCGGATCTGCAGGAAGAGGCTACCAGAACCGTTTTGACACAGGCAGAAATGCTCTGCGCTGAATGGGCTATATAGATACCATTCAGAATAGCGATTGCAATATAATGCATCTCTGAGGCCGACTATGATGAAACCTGTAGAAAACCTGTAGAAAACCCGCAGACAATTTGTCTACGGGTTTATTTCGGCTTCAGAAAAGGATTACAGAGTAATAATTATAATATGTATGTCTATACACACCCTCCTTTTTTTAATATGCACCTGACATTTTTTCTACGGGTTTGCCTTATTCTAGTCCTGCTCTGATTCAGGCTTTTGCTCCTCCTGATAGTCTTTTGCAAGACAAAAAATGGTCGTTTCTGGACCTGTTTCTGCCTTGTATTCTCGCCGAAAAATGATTTCTGCGTTGAGCATGCTGTCGAGGAGTTCATGTTTCTGTTTCTTGCTCAATCGTATAGACTGACTGATTTCTCGATATGTTACCCCTGGCTTTGCTGCTGTTGCGCGAGCTTTTATT
>SABV01000261.1 GCA_009928855.1 Erysipelotrichia bacterium
GCCATGTTCATGGATGCCGTATTGATAGGCGATGGCGAAGAAGCAATTATGGAAATATGCCAGAAACTTCTTGCCGCGAAGTCTTCTGGTGCCACAATTTCAGAAACCCGCAAAGAATTGCTGAGCATAGAGGGAATGTGGGTTCCGGAGTTTCCTGGCAAAGTCAGGCGGCGCGTTTTTAAAGATTTTGCACACAGCACTCCGCCAATTAAACCAGTGGTTCCCAATGTTCAAGCGATCCATAATCGTGCCCCCCTCGAAATTTTCAGGGGTTGCATGAAAGGCTGCCGATTTTGCAATGCCGGCTTTTATTATCGCCCCAAGCGAGAACGCCCGGTGGCCGACCTTCTCAAATATGCACAACAATTATTGCATAACACGGGCGAAGAATCTTTGGGGCTGTTGTCATTGTCGACCTCTGATTATTGCCACCTCAACGAGCTGATTACAGGACTCGACAAAGAAAAGCTTTACCCAGAGCAAAGCGTATCGATTCCCTCAATGCGCATGAACGAGAACACTATCGCCTTGCTTGATTCCACGCCACACATTCGCAAAGGCGGGCTCACTTTTGCGCCAGAGGCAGGCACACAGCGCCTTCGCAATGTGATAAACAAAAATGTCACAGAAGAAGACATTATCAGCGTCATGAAGGCTACCGGTGGTTCAGACTATCGCACTGTAAAGCTTTATTTCATGATGGGGCTGCCATTCGAAACAGATGATGATCTCTATGGCATAGTCGATCTGGTTCATCGCCTCGAAGGCATTGGCAAAACGACAAAGCCAAAAAAACAGATTTCCATAAGCCTCTCCGGGTTTGTTCCCAAGCCATTCACGCCCTTTCAGTGGGCAGAACAGGCAAGTATCGACGAACTAAAGCGCAAACGTCTTATCGTTTACCGTGGCCTCGAAAGAAGCAAGATTCGCATTTCATGGCGGGAAGAATTCTTGTGTCTTCTTGAATCGGTTCTTTCTCGGGGAGATGAGCGGGTTGGTGAACTGATTCTTCAGGCGTTCAAACTTGGATGTAAATTTGACGGCTGGCATGAGCACTTTTCGAGAGAGCGTTGGCAACAAGCCTTTGAGCAAACCAAAATTGATCCCGAATCTTACCTCAGAGGCCGGCAGGTCGAAGAAACACTGCCATGGGATTTTATCGACTTTCAGGTGCCACGGGCCTATCTTGAAAAAGAATATCGGATGGCCGCAGAAGCTGCCGGGGAGCAACAAGCATGAGCACAGCAGAAGAATTCAAAGTCAGAGTAGATTATACAAAAACCTGTCAGTCCAGGTATATAGCCCACCTGGACACCATAGACGTAATAAGCAAAGCCTTGAGACGTTTACAATTGCCATATTCTGTCACCCAGGGCTGCCATGCTCGGCCTAAACTGACATTTGGCCCACCTCTTCCTCTCGGGCACGCAAGTTTTTGCGAATATTTCATTTTAACCATGGCGAGCCCGGTTGACGCCGAATGGCTTAAAACAGCCCTTACACGAGAACTACCGCACGGCATGCATGTCTCAAAAATAGAAATGCCGTATACAGAAAAGAAGACCGGCACCAATGGCGAAAAGCTAACATACCGGCTGGTCTTTTCAGATAACGAAACGGCACAAAAAGCAGTTGATTTTTTGCAGAATCCATCAGTAACATTTGAAGTCGAGCGCAAGGGACAGCTAAAAAAATATCAACTCGGAGATGCCGTGCGCCAGACCAAGCTCAGCCAATATGAAGACAAGTATCTGGTTGAGGCTCAGTTTGTGCAGGGGCTGCCTGACGTTCCATCCGTTTCCAAGATTGTAACTGCACTGGCCGAACATCTCGGCGAAAGCAAAAATGGCCTGATGCTCATAGAGAGGGTCGCGCTAAGCGAAGTTTAATCAGACAGGAGATTTTTTTTAATTGAACCGCAAAATTTTAGTAAACATCGGTCCATACGAATCCAGGGCCGCAATAATTGAAAATGGCAAGCTCTGCGAGCTTATGTATGAGATCCCTGACAGCGAAAAAATTGTTGGATGCATATTCAAAGGCCGGGTTGCCAATGTTGTATCAGGCACACAAAGCGCATTTGTCGACATCGGAATTCATAAAGACGCTTATCTGACCCTGACCGGAGTAGAAGGCAGCGACGCAGATGAAGACCTGAAAGACATTTTTCGCAGCCCAATTCAGGACACCCTGAAAGTAGGCCAGGATGTAGTGTTACAGATTCTCAAAGAGCCGACTCCCACGAAGGGCCCACGTTCGACAATGACCATATCTTTTCCGGGGCGATACCTGGTTTTTATGCCAAAAGTCGATCACATTGGGGTTTCGCGACGTATTTCGCAAGATCGAGAACGTGAACGCCTCAGAACAATCGGCAAAAAAATTGCGCCCAGAGGAAGTGGCATAGTTTTCAGAACAGCTTCTGAAGGCCTTGAAGAAAATATATTAAAAGCCGATCTTGATCTGCTTGTAAAAATGTGGGAAAAAGTAGAAAAAAAGATGCGCAACGCACCGCCGCGCACCATGCTCCATCGCGACATCCCGCTTCCAATGAAAGTTGCCCGTGATTTCTTCACGGATGATGTGGAAGAAATGATTTTAGACTCAGAAGAAGCTTACAAGACAATAGTTGAAGATTGCGAGTTTCTTTCGCCCTTACAGCGGGCATCTCTGGAATTGTATAAAGACAAAGTGCCGATTTTCGAAAAGTTCGGCATCGAAAAAGAAATTGAAAAGGCTCTTTCGCGAAAAGTCTGGTTAGAATCAGGTGGTTATCTGTTTTTCGACAAAACAGAAGCAATGTATTGCATAGACGTTAACAGCGGACGCTTTTCGGGTGGCTCAGACCTCGAAGAAACTGTTTTTAAGGTCAATCTTGAGGCTGCCCGCGAGATTGCAAGACAAATAAGACTGCGCAATCTTTCAGGAATGATAATAATCGACTTCATAGACATGGAGGCCCCCTCGCACCGCGCTCAGGTTCTTAAGGCTCTGCGAGAATACTTCAGAGGCGACCGCAACAAACCGAATATACTTGAGTTCTCTGAGCTCGGCCTGGTGCAGATGACCAGAAGAAGAAGCGCTGCGAGTCTCGATGAAATACGCAAAGATCAATGCCCCTGTTGCAATGGCGCCGGAAAAACTCTTGCAATCAGAACCATTGCCAATACAGTGCGCAAAAATCTGCTTGAAGAAGCACGTCGCTACCAGACCGAGAAAATAATCATCAATGCACATAGACTGGTAGCAGACCTCTTGCGCGGGCACAATGGCAATGCTTTAAAAGAACTTGAATCACTCAGCAAGCGCAAGATCATTCTCAAACCAATAAACGGTTTTGACGTAGAAACCTTTAAAATTGAGCCCGTTATGGAACATGCCAAAAAGAGCTACGACAACGCGCCCCGGCGACAGGGTGAAAGTCAGCGCAAGCCAGAAGCAAATACTTCTGCAATCAATATATCTGAAGACCTTGATACAGAGAACGATGGCATAACAGATACAGCAACAGACCAGATTGACGCGACAGGAGACTGACAATGAGAATTGTCTTTAAATCGTTTTTTGCGGTTTTTTGCTGCCTGATAGCGATTCCCTCTGCGGCAGTCGAAATTAAATACGGTTTTAAAACGGGCAACACCTATGAATACCAGTATTCGCAAACGATCTCATCTAAAGCCACTGCATTCACAGTTAATTCATCAAGAAACTCTCCGGCCAGTACCCGTAAGTTTTCTATTAAGGCCATAGATTTTCAGAATAATGCCTTTGTTCTGGATATAGGCGATAAAGACGCCACTTTCAGACGCTACATACATGAAAATGGCGAGATCAAAGGTGCTCCTGCCGAAACAGGGCAAAACATTCCCTTTTTTCTCACATTTCCTGATGGTGACTGGAAAGTTTCAGAGCGGCAGTTGATAAAAAAAGATTTTGTTATCGGCTCTAAAAAAGTAACAGCCGAATGGAACCTGCTGCTTAAATCAATAGACAAGGATAAAGGAACAGCAGAGATTCTGTTTGCCGCTTCTATGCAACTACCAGGCGATAACTTGCGTCAAAAAGACTTCACTCTAAAAGGTCGCGCAATATTCAACCTCTTAGAAGGGGTTGTACATCAGGCAGAATGGACCACTCTTTACAAATTCAATTTTTCGAACAAAGAAATAGCCGTTATTCGCGACTTGTGGAGCTTTGAAAAGCAGGTCTCTCACAATCTCATACTGTCCGGAATTCAGGAGTGACAACGATGAAAAGAGCCTTATTAGTGGCATTGTTTGTGATCAGCACATGCTCTTTGTCGTCTCAAACTCATAATTTTGATATAACCTCACCATTCAAGCTCTGGTTATTGAATAATGAAGCGCGTGTTTTTTCTTCTTTGAGCTCTGATGAACTGCTTATAAGCAGGGTAAGCATGCCACTTTCGTTCATGCCGCTTTTGCAGAAACCGGTTGCAAACGCAGAAGAAAAGCTATGGGAAACCCACAGAAAATTTTATGTATTACTGGATGAAGCCCAGCGCGTTTATTCTGTCGCCCGGCGCTTTGGCAACGGCAGATTTGCGATAGTTCTGAAACAAGCCAGACCCGAAACATGGTCTATACTTCCGTTTCAGATAATAAAACCAGCTCTTCCCTTCACGTTTGCCGGGGAATATCGTAAGGCTTTTCATAACACTCTTCTAAAGGCCTTGAAGCTGGATGCGGAGCAGGACCTCGATCTTTCTGAGTGCCTTGCCCGATCGCTCAAAAAACTTTCCGACGAAGAATACCGCCTCTTAAACGACTACCTGAACACATTCGTGGCACTGTTCCCTGCCGAAAAATCGGCTACTATGCTCAAAGCTTTTATTTCAGATGGAAGCAAAAAAAAGTTTGCCACAGGAATACAGGATTTTCTCAAACCTTCCTTCAGCCAGCCCGTTGTTGCTAATGAAAAGCAAAAACCAGCACCTGAAAAAACTTTTGAAGATCCTCTTGCTGAACTTGAAAAATTATCTGGGGATGAAAAACCCGAAGCAGTTAACAATGATGAGACCGCTGCTTTTCAAAGTAATGACACAGACGAAGCAACTCCGCAAATAAGCGCCCCCCCGACCGAACCGGAAGACGATATATTCAAAATCTGGGATTAATAAGGCAGCCCGCTAATCAGCGATTGTAATAATCTTTTAAAGGCGGCGCAGAGTTTGTTCTCAGCTTTTTGAGAGCCTTTTCTTCAACCTGTCGCACGCGC
>SABV01000262.1 GCA_009928855.1 Erysipelotrichia bacterium
AAAAAATCAGCCGAACATATTCTGCAGGTCTGCAGCCATTTCTCTGGCGATGCGTGCCAGTTCGCCCTTCTTTTTTTTCATAAAAGCCGGGGCTTCTGCCTTGTTTATTTTGGGCAGTGAACTGATTCTGGTTACCAGTTCACGCAGCGTCATGTTGTTGTTGCTTGGAGAGCGGGGAATTTCAACCAGGGCATCTATTTCGAATTTTATGGTTGCAATTTTGAAGTCCATTTCGTCGAGTATTTCGTCAAACTGTTTACTGATAACAGTGTCTGGATCATACTTTTTTTCGCTGTCCATTTCTTCTTCGATGAATCTCAAATAGTTAACAAGAAGTTCTTCCATCGGTTTCTCCTGTGAGGTTGTCATATTGTTAAAGTTCGTATGGAGTAATGCTCTCAAAGCCGTTTTCGGTTACCACTATAGTCTGCTCAAACTGTGCAGAAAGTGAACCGTCGCGGGTCACTGCAGTCCATTCATCTTCGAGAACCCGCAAAAATCTTTTACCAATATTCACCATTGGTTCTACCGTAAACACCATGCCGGGTATAAGAGTGATGCCGGTACCGGGTCTGCCGAAATGAGGTACGTCGGGCGGCTCATGAAAAACTCTGCCAATGCCATGACCGATAAACTCGCGCACTACCGAACAGCCTTTTCCCTCTGCAAACTCTTGAATTGCCCAGCCGATATCGCCAATTGTATTACCCGGTTTAACCACGTTAAGCCCGAGTTTGAGAGACTCACGTGCTACGTCGACAATCTTGTGCGCATCAGAACCGCACTGGCCGACAAAAAAGGTCATGTTAGCGTCTGCGTAGTAACCGTCAAGTATTGACGTTACATCAACATTGATAATATCGCCTTCTTTTAAAACTCTATCAGACGGGATACCGTGGCATATAACCTCGTTAACAGATGTGCACACACTTTTGGGAAAGCCACGGTAATTGAGTGGCGCTGGTATAGCGTTGTGTTTAAGGGTGTATGCGTGCACCAGGCGATCTATGTCATTGGTGGTAATGCCTGGTTTGATGGCTTCTTCTGCCATTCGGAGGGTGTCTACAACCAGAAGGCCGGTTTTTTTCATTCCGGCAATGTCTTTAGGCGATTTAAGCGATATGCGATAATTTCTCATATAAAGCTCCGCGATTTTAGCGTCATCTACAACTGGCTGGGCATTCATACAACATTTTTTGTATTTAAGACCGCTGCCACACGGGCACGGGTCATTTCTGTCAGCCTGACTGTCCTGGTTCATTCCTGTCTCCTCGTTTGGCCAAGGAGAACGGTCGGTGCCCCCCTGGAGCTATTTAAACGATACTAAGTATACTCTTCACACTTATTTAAAACAAGCTTAAAAATACTTGCGATAAAAGCGATTTGCATCTAGTATGAATCCTTCAATTTTTTAATTTTTCTTTTGTCGGAGGTTTGCAATGCGAAAATGGCGTGTTGAGGATTCAGCAGAACTTTACAATGTCGAAGGTTGGGGCATAAATTACTTTGGAGTAAACAAAGCCGGAAACGTTACAGTTATGCCGCATCGCAACCCCAAGCAGGCTGTTGATATAAAAACCATTCTCGACGAACTGAGTCTTAAAGACGTGTCTTTTCCTCTTTTGCTCAGATTCCCAGACATCATCGATGAACGCATCGAAACTATTTCGAACTGCTTTAAAAGCGCATCTGAAGAATACAGTTTCAGCGGCAATTATTACACTGTGTACCCCATAAAGGTTAACCAGCAGCGTCCTGTTGTTGAAGAAATCGTGCGTTACGGACAGAAGTTCAATATCGGCCTTGAAGCTGGTTCAAAACCAGAGCTTCACGCCGTTCTCGCAATCATGGACAACCCGGATGCTTTGCTTATCTGCAACGGTTATAAAGATGAAGAATTTATTGAACTGGCGTTAATGGCCCAGAAAATGGGTAAGCGAATTTTTATTGTCGCCGAAAAATTCAACGAACTGAAACTGATTGCCAAACTGGCAAAAGCTCATAAAGTTATGCCGAATATCGGCATCAGAATCAAGCTGGCCGCTTTTGGCAGCGGAAAATGGGAAGACTCAGGCGGTGACAAGAGCAAGTTCGGGTTGACTCCAAATGAGCTGATCGAAGCTGTTGAGTATATGAAAGAAGAAGAACTTCTTGACTGCGTCAAACTTATTCATTGTCATCTCGGCAGTCAGATAACTAATATTCGCAAAATCAAACGTGGTCTCAAAGAAGCGGCACAATTTTATGTACAGCTGCGAAAACTCGGCTGCAATCTTGAATACGTCGACATTGGCGGTGGTCTTGGCGTCGATTACGATGGCACCCGCACAACAATTTCCAGCAGCATCAATTATTCGATTCAGGAATACGCAAACGACGCGGTTTCAGCGCTGCAGGACGCTTCCGATAAGAACGGGTTCCCCCACCCTCATCTTATAACTGAATCTGGCCGTGCTTTGACCGCCCATCATTCAGTGCTTGTATTTAACGTGCTTGAAACAACATGCCCGCCGAAAGCTGCTTACGAAGACTTTACCATCGACAAAAAAGACCACGAAATAGTAAAAGATTTGCATACTATTCTTGATTCACTTACCGATCTTACAATGATTGAAGCATGGCACGATGCTCAGCAATTGCGCGAAGAAGCTCTCGATCTCTTCAATCTCGGCATGCTTGATCTAAAATCTCGCGCTAAGGCCGAAAAACTTTTTTGGGCTATCGCTAACGAAGTAAGAGAGCTTGCCAAAGAATCGAAGCATTCTTCTGACGAATTGCGGCAACTCGACAAAATCCTGGCCGAAAAATATTTCTGCAACTTTTCGCTTTTTCAGTCATTACCAGATGCATGGGCTGTAGACCAGTTGTTTCCGATAATGCCACTGCATCGTCTTAACGAAAAGCCCACACAGAGCGGCACAATTCAAGATATTACCTGTGATTCAGACGGCAAAATAGACCGTTTTATTGGTAACCGCAATTTTAACCCCTGCCTGCCGCTGCATAACCTTAAAATTTACGAGCCGTATTATCTTGGCGTGTTTATGGTCGGTGCTTACCAGGAAATCCTGGGCGATCTGCACAATCTTTTTGGCGACACTAACGCTGTTCATATTACCATCAACGACGATGGCACCTTTGACATCGACAAAATCATCGATGGGGAAACGGTTGCCGATGTTCTCGATTATGTTCAGTTCAGTGCCAAGAAGCTTGTGCGCACTATGGAAACCTGGGTTTCAGCGTCAGTTAAAGACGGCAAGATCACCGTTACAGAAGGCAAAGAATTTTTGGCCATCTACAGATCTGGTCTTTACGGTTACACATACCTTGAATAAGGTTTAATATTTAAAAAAGAGCCGGGCAATCTTCATTGATTGCCCGGCTCTTTTTATCAGCGAAAATTAAAAGTCAGTCTGGTTGATTCTTCTGTATCTTGGCCCAGCCGTCTTTTAACGAAATGGTGCGATTAAAAACCAGTTTGTCGGCTGTAGAATCCTGATCTTTGCAAAAATAACCCATGCGCAAAAACTGTGTGGTTACGCCAGCTTTCAGATCTGCCAGTGCCGGTTCTACGATACTGTCGGTGAGGATCTCAAGTGAATCGGGGCTGATATTGTCAAGAAAATCGGTTCCCTCTTCTACTTTGTCAGGATTTTCCTGTTTGAAGAGATGATCGTAAAGGCGAATCTCGGCTCTTTTGCCTTCAGAGGCTGAAACCCAGTGCAATGTGCCTTTAACTCTTCTGCCATCTGGAGTAGAACCACCCTTGCTTTCGGGGTCGTATTCACAACGCAGCTCAATAATGTTACCGTCGTTATCTTTTATGACTTCTTTGCAGGTGATGTAATAAGAATGTTTAAGTCTGACTTCAGCACCTGGAGAAAGCCTGAAGAACTTTTTCGGAGGATTTTCCATAAAGTCTTCAGACTCAATATAAAGTTCACGGGTAAATTTGACCTTGCGGGTGCCGGCAGTGGGGTCTTCGGGATTATTCTCGGCATCGAAGAAATCAGACTGACCTTCGGGATAGTTTGTGACAACCACTTTAAGAGGTTTGAGAACACCCATAAAACGTGGAGCATTGCGGTTAAGCTCATCTCTGACACAATTTTCCAGCATTGCAAACTCAACGGTGCTATTAGATTTTGCAACACCGATGCGATCACAGAATTCGCGTAATGCGGCTGCCGGATAACCACGGCGACGCATTCCCGAAATTGTTGGCATGCGGGGGTCGTTCCAGCCGAAGACTTTTTTCTCTTGAACAAGGCGCAACAGCTTGCGCTTGCTCATTACCGTATAAGTCAGGTTAAGGCGTGCGAATTCATACTGGTGAGGCTCAGCCGGAACCGGCAAGGCTTTGATAAACCAGTCGTAAAGAGGCCGGTGATCCTGAAATTCAAGTGTGCAGATAGAGTGCGAAATATGTTCGATAGAATCTGACTGACCGTGCGTATAATCATACATGGGATAAATACACCATTTATCGCCGGTTCTTGGGTGTGACGCGTGTAAAATTCTGTATAATACGGGGTCACGCATGTTAATGTTTGGCGACGCCATGTCTATTTTGGCTCTGAGAACTCTCTCGCCATTTTTAAACTCGCCGTTTTTCATGCGGTTGAACAGGTCTAAGTTCTCTTCAACGCTGCGGTCTCGGTGCGGTGAATTTTTGCCGGGTTCGGTCAGCGTGCCACGAGTATTTCTTATTTCGTCGGCATTCTGATCATCGACGTATGCTTTTCCCTCTTTGATAAGAAGGACAGCCCAGTCGAAGAGCTGCTGAAAATAATCAGAAGCGTAATACTCATGTTTGCCCCAGTCGAATCCAAGCCATTTTACATCTTCTTTGATTGAGTCGATGTATTCCTGTTCTTCTTTTACCGGGTTGGTGTCGTCGAAGCGCAGGTGGCAGCGACCATTGAACTCTGCTGCTACGCCAAAGTTGAGACATATCGATTTGGCGTGCCCCACATGGAGATAGCCGTTCGGTTCAGGGGGAAATCTTGTCACAATCTCTTTGTGCTTGCCTGATTTGATGTCTTCTTCGATAATATCGCGAATAAAATTGGAGGCCCGTGCGGTTTCTTCAGCGCTCATCTAGATACCCCATGCTCATGATAAAGTTGTATACACAAAATCAAAGGGATTCTATCACATCACGCTCTGAGATTCCAGTGTTCTTGAAGGTTACTTAATCAGGCTTTATTTAATCACCAGTTCTTATTC
>SABV01000019.1 GCA_009928855.1 Erysipelotrichia bacterium
TTGACGCCGAAAAGCGTAAAAAACTTTTTGCAGAAATCTGCCGAGTCATTGCTGGTAATGGCAACCAGATTGTAAGACCATGGGCGGCAGTTCTATTTTTTTGCACGAAGAAAATGAGCTAAACAGCTTTATTTAGTAACGGCGATCTCCGATAAAAAAAATCAGGTTTTCGTTTTTTATATCCGAAAAAACATTATAACCCTGCACCAGTTCAATCTCTAGAGGAGTCATGCGGAAATTGTAGCTGTTTTTCGTTAGACTGTTTTTAACTTCTGGATGAACGTTTGGCGTGCTCTGCAGATATTGTTCGCGTCTGGCTTTTATTGTTGATCGTCTTCGCAGAAACAGGGCAAACATGCGCCAAAAATACAGCAGCATGAACCCAAGCATGAAGGGGCCGATCAATTCTGTTTCAGAGATGTAGTCTTTGTGCCCTAGATAGAAGGTTCCCGCAAAAAGCACAATGTACATCATGACGAATTTCATTCGAGTGCTGCCAAGATCGGCTTCTAGCCAGTCGGCATTTTGATTGCCGATTACAATGTGTTTGATGCCCCTGAACTCAAACCCTGCCGGGCGGCCACATCCCTGACAATTAGCGGTAATAGCCTTGAAGGGCTTGTTGCAGGCTGGGCAAATTCTGCCGTGGGGAAAAAGTCTTTTGAACTGCGCGTCGCCATCTGAGTTTATTGCCGTGCACACGCCGAGAATCGACTGAATAATTTCGGGATCGGTTATGACCTGCCCTGCTACAACTTTCTCAGCTACAGCTTTTGGCTGGTCACTATCGGGTTTGGCCGAATGAGTTCTGTCATTAACGACCAGTTTGCGAGGGGTTTTTTGAACGGCAGAAATCCCCGCGGCGGTTGCAACGGCAGCGGCTGCAAACGAAAGATTGGCAACAGTATTTGACTTGCCGGAAAATGCCGGTATAGTTGGCATGGTGCCCGAAATAGATGGCTTAATGAGCTTGCCTGAGGGCAGGGTAATTGTGTCGCCCTTGATTCTGACCGAAGGAAAAGCCAGCTGGTCATCGTCTTTAAGGCAGGTTCTGAGGCCCTTAAAATAGCTGTCGTGATTCTGGCTGCTTAAAAGCCAGGTTTGTGGGTTATCGAAAGAAAACTGTTTTCGATCAGCAATGTTGCTGACGGCTACTGGGCGCAGGTCTGCCGGCGGCAAAGCTTCTTTTAGAATTGCCATTTCGCCCGATAATTCTTCGGGGTTGCAATACCCGGTGTCGTCAAAATCACGGTCAGAGAACTCTACGAACATGCAGGGTTCGGCTGTTTCTTCGATTTGATCGTTATTGTTGTTAATATTTGTATTCATCAGAAGCGCCCCAGTCTTACTACCAGTTCAAGGCCGAAACTCTGAAAATCGTTAAAACCGGTATTTTCGGCGAGAAGTTTGTTCAGGCGGCTGATAACTTCAGGGGTTGCCTTAAAATCGTCAGGCGCCCAGCTGATCATTTCCATGGCCAGTTTGAATTGCGGCTCGGGGCTGTTAACCAAAAGCCCCTGCTTTTTGTAACCTTTGATCAGTTTGTCATATACCTGTACACCCTTTTTGAGCTGAGCAATACTTTCGGCCTGATTGCCGTGTTTCAGAGGTCCTTCAATTTTGTTTTTATACATGGCCGCAAGCTCAACCGGGCTTTTTAGCGTCGCTTTGCCCTCGTAAACTTTAATAATGTTCGGTTCAACAACCTCATAGAGACCAGTTGAGGTATTGAGCCGCTGGGAAGCGTAATCGGGGCATGCCTCATCACCAAGGCGTGTCATTGCCGCCTGTTGCAGTTTTTCTGCCTCAAAACCTGTTTTGTTTTTCCACCAGCTATTAGAAACGCCTTTCCAGTGACGGTCGGGTATTATTTCAAGCCATTGCTGAGTCTTTACGTCGTAATATTTGGGGCAGAAATCGCGGTCTTGACTGAAAACTGTTTTTTTGCCAGGGGTACTGGTTTCAAAAACTTTTATCAGGGTTTTGGCCGGTTTGCCATCAATAATCTTTGTGCCCCAGGGAACATTGGTCTGGGCTTCAAGATGCTTGATCAATGCCCGGTCATGCGGCTCATAAAATTCTTTGCGCAGGGTGTTCATAAAGGCTTTTTGAACAGGCTCTGGAAGATTCTTTATTGTGCGCATTGCCTGGGTTTTGTTGTCGGCAAGACACTTTACCACGTCGTCTGGGTCGGCTTTACCGTTTTTGATGTTGGCGCTCATGTCGTTTACTACATCGGTAGTGCCGTGTGGATCATAGAGTTCTGTCTTTTTCAGCGGAATATCTTCGGCTATCAGGGCGTCTTTACCATACTGTTTAAGAACATCATCGTGAACCTGAACCTTGTTTTTGATGGCAGAGCGCACTGTTGCACCGGTAAGCCAGTTTGTAACAGCCATGGTACCGAGCGCCTTGAAACATTCCTGAGTGGCGATCCAGGCGGCTTTGCATATGTCAGTGCGGGCTTCGTGGTCGAGGCCGCTTTCATCCCAGTTTTCGCCCATCTTTGCCCAATCTATACCGGTAATCAGAGAACGCAGAAATACATTTACGAACATTAGAACGGCAGCTCGGCCCGGTTCTATGAAGCCTTTGAGCGATGCGGCCGTCAACATGTAATCAGGGGTCGAAAAAAGCTGCTGTTTAAGCTGATTGTTAACCCAGGCTTCGCAGTCTTCAGCGCTGAATCTGCCATTGATTTCGACAGTATCTTTGTAATGGTTGATGCCTGAAACCAGCAGCTGTTTGAGCATGGTAATCGCGGTTTGTGAAAGGGTGCCGCTCAAGCCGCCGCCTGTTTTGCAATAAAGCAGTACTGATAACGCTATGTCTCCGCTCCATTCTGCCCAGTTTCGCAGTTTGTCATAGGTTTCGAGCCGTTCGGATATTTCGACGTAGCCCTGCAGGCCTTTGGCTTCCCATAGCTTCTGGGCGATTGTCCAGATGTCGTGTCTAAGTTTATAGAGGCCTTCAGGGCCCATAGTCGGGCCAAATTTCTGCAGCATGTCTAAAAACTTCTGCTGATAGCCGCTTTCTTGTGGAACATATCGCTCGATGATGATTTTGCAGTTGGCATACTCTTGCTGCAGGCGTTCAGCTCTGGCGGGCTCGGCTGGAACATGCAGTTCTACCGGTATTACCTGTTCGTATGGTCGTTTACCGCCACGGCTGACTATTTTTAGGCGGCCGGTGAACAGATTGTGCTTATTCTCATTATTTTTTTGCGAGGGCAGGGCGCGAGCTGTTTTTGCATGCAGCACTAACGCGGCAAAAACGTTTGAGCGCTGGTAAGCATCGGTTGCTTCGCGAACGTTTTCCCATTCAGAGTCGGCTCTGAAATCAACACCGCAGGTCTCAAAGGCTTTGCGGGCCAGGTCATCGTCAGCTTCAAAGCTGAGGTCGAGGTTTATGAGCGCGTTGTGGTCGGTAGCCAGATAACCATTTGAAAATTCGATGGCGGTAATCTTGAGGTCAGCGGTTGATTCCGCGTCAGCGGTTATTTTGAGCGGTCTGCCAGACAGAATGAACATTCCTTCGCGCCCTACCACAATGTCGAGGACTTTGCTGATAGTTCTGGTTTCGTGCCGGGCGACAACGTGCAGCGCAAATTCTTTGACGTTCTCACCAGGCTGCAGGGTCGCCGCGATTTCTTTAACGCTATAAGTTGCCAGATCGGTCGACGAGGCAGACTTTTGCTCTATTTTTAACAGGCCTTCGCCACTCAGAAGTTCGCTCTGAAGTTGCCAGCCAGTCACCTCAGAATCTACCACCCGGGCAGAAAATTCAGCTGCATTGCCGGTTTCAGTGACGATTACCAGGCTGCACCCTGAAGTGTCAAAAATAAGACGGGCACCCTCAACCTTTTCTTCTTCGGTATTTTCGAGGTCTTTTTGTTCAATCACCGGGGTTTTCGAAACTGCGCCGGGTTTGTTTTCAGTGCCCGGGGTTCCTGTTTTACCAAGCTTAAACATGCCCAGAAGCCCAAGCCCTGCCATGACGCCGCCGAGACCCCACATTATCGAAGAACTGTCTACCAGGCTTTTATGTTCGACCTGGGCGCCGCTGTAATCATCGCCGGTCTTCATTGTTACCAGCTCTTCGTGCAGTATGCGGTTACCTCCATCGGGTATAGAAACGATTATTCGATATTCATTTGAAAAATTTTTCTTCGCCGGGGGGCGCCAGGTCCAGCCCTCTTTGATGGTGATAACCTTGAGTTCATCTTCGGGAGGCAATGGCCAGGCTATTTTTACTTTTGCGGCGTATTTGTCTCCGTAATCCAAAAAAAAGCTGTTGGTCAAGTTTGCAGCTTTTACCGTCAGAGTGCCGAGTTCCTCGTATTTCTGCTTGAGCTGACTTTTTCCGTTGGCAGGTTTTTCGGGATTGCCAAAAGGTCTTATTTCTTCGTTATTCGCCAGAAACTTTACCGAAATACTGTTAAGAGCCCAGGGGCGGTCGTGACCAAGTTGCCCGAGTTTTTCGACATTGAAATCGGCGAAAAAATCGATTCGGTCAAAGGTATATTCAAATTCAATTACCGGCCCTTCGGGGGTGAGCTCGGCTCTTTTAAGTAAAAAGCAAAACGGGGTGCGACTGTTGTCGTAAACGCCGTAGTTGTCTTCAGTTTTTTGACCGGAAATGCTCCCTGCAGGTTTGTTGGCCGGTGACGAAATCAGCGTTCTATAAGCACGGTAAAGCTGATTGTAGTTGTTCAGAACCTGGTATGCAGCAGTCTTATCGGGTATGCTTGAGGCGCTTTCGTATTGCTTCTTTGCGCTTTCAAGCTGTCTAAAAACCCTTTCAACATCTTTTTCGCTGCCTTTTCTGATCACTTCGTCGCTAAGTCCCGTAAGATCAGGGTTTTTCAATTTCAGGCGTTCAAAGGCGTTTTCAAGTGCCTGGCGCTCTTCTTTGCTGTCGCAAGGGGGAAAATTGTAATCGAATCTTGCGCCGCTGATATGCTGAGCCAGCAGACATGAGGCGGTAAAGACAAAAAAAACCGCATACAAAATGGCTTTAGAAATGATTTTGAAAGGGTTAAACATTAAAAAAATCCGTGTTTTAAGGTTAAAAAAATATTACCTGATTCTAACTCAAATTTAAAGTGGTAATTCGAGGTTAATCACTCTGAGAAGATGACGGCTCAAGTGTAGAAATATTTTCTTGCAGTTCATGGCACGCGAACTGGTTTTTTCTGTAAAAATAAAGGGCAAGCGCATATTCTACCCTTTCGCACAGAAGAGAGCGAAATTCGGGGGTATTCCACAAAGATAAAAACTCGTTCTTGAGAGAAAAAATGCCGGCAGCAGAATCAAAAACAAAATAATCTGTCGGTGCATTCGACAAAAATTTGAGAGGCATATTCCTCAAGCGGTTAATAAATCTTTGCAACGGAACTTCAGAAGGGGAATTGGTCCCGTTAAAATCGGTGCAATCAGAAATGTGCCCCGGATGGTGAAGATAATAATTCTTGAATCCTTGAGCAATCCAGGATATTGGCCACGACGATCTACGTTCTGAATCTGCCAGCAAAGTCTTGAGAACAACCATTTTATATGACCTTGTCGGGTTCAACTCAGACTCGAAATATTTCAGAAAGTCTTCGCCTGGGCTTCCAAGCAGATTTTTTTCGAATTCTGTAATGTCACCGGTAACCTCTCTGAGACGCAACCAGCTTTTAAATGTTTTCGGTTTGAGAAATTCCTGGGGATCGGCGGCATCAGGGTTTACCAGAAAGTCGATCAGGTTCGGAGGTCTGCCCAGCTGTTCCCTGACCATGGCATAAGAATCAAGCAGGCGTGCTTTCAGACCCTTCGGTGTGAAAATTCTGCGAATATCTTCTTCCCATAAGCGCTGTGCGCGATTATCACAATCGACCGAGCAGCCCGCAGGCAATTCAAAACGCATAGAATTACGTAACGGCTTCGCTTGCTCGAGGCTGCTAAAACCACTCAAAACCAACGGCGTAATGTATGAATTTCTGAAATTACCTACAAAATCAAGAGCTACCAGATATTCTTTGCCCGGAACCAGCCGCAGGCCGCGGCCAAGCTGCTGCAGAATAACCGCAGAAGACTCGGTTGGGCGTAAGAGAAGCACATGGCTTACCGCCGGAATATCAACCCCTTCGCCAAGAATATCAACCGAACATATAACCTGCAGTTCGTCTGATTCATTCTGTAGACGGGCTATGCACAATTCGCGTTCGTCTTCATCCGTTTCGCCGAGCAGGCATTCAGACACGATTCCTCGCTTGTTGAAGGCATTTGACATGTAACGGGCATGCCCCTTATTGGCGCAGAATGCCAGTGCTTTTATTTTGCCGGAATACGGCAGATAGGCCTTCAGATTATTCACTATCAATTCGGCGCGGGTATCGTTGCTCAGGGCATACTCGAGCTGTAATTCATCATACCCGGTGCCTGTCCAACGAATCTGTTCGTAATCGGTTGCATCATAAATGGCAAAATACTGAAAAGGTGTTAACCAGCGCTGATCAATAGCCGAAAAAAGACGGGTCTCGTAAGCAACGTCATAATCGCATAGTTGAAGCACATCTCGTCCGTCTGCACGTTCAGGCGTCGCTGTCAAACCAAGGAAAAATTTGCATTGAAAGTAGTCGAGAACAGACCGGTAGGTTTTTGCCTCACTGTGATGAAATTCATCAAAAACGATGTATTCAAAACGATTCAGAGCAAAAATTTCCAATAAAGCCTTGCGTGAAAGAGTCTGAATCATTGCAAACACGCTTTTATCTGATCTGGCAATGCGCCGTCGTTCGTCATTTGAAGTATTACCGGTCAAAAGTTCGCCAAATCCGTCATCGCCAAGAACTTCCCTGAAGGCCTGTCTGGCCTTGGATAAAATGTTTTCACGGTGTACTACAAAAAGAACGTTCTTCAGACCACTCTGAGCAAAGTCAAACGCCGCCAGATGTGTTTTTCCAAGACCGGTTGCGGCAATTACGGCTGTTCTCGTCACGCCGTTTTTGCGTTTTTCGGCAAGCCTTGATAGAGCTTCAAACTGATTCTGGCGTGGTTTTGGTTTGTGGGTTGCAAGAGTCGGCGCCAAAACAGTGTCGGTCTGGCTTTGGGCTCTGTGAAGTTCGTAATGGGATCGGTAAAATTCGAGAAAGTCTTCAGACAACTCCACAGAATCGTGGTCCCAGTATTTTTGCCAGGCCGCACAGGCGTGTTGATAAATTGAACGGTCATCCCCGTTATTGAATGGCAGATTCACTTCAGAGTTTGAGAAGAAGTTCCACTCTTCGTTGTTAAGCAGACCGCCAGCGGTCATATTAGAAGAGCCTATAATAAGCGAATTTCGATCGTCTGCTTTTTTGAACAGGAAACATTTCAAATGAAAAGCCGGGGGCAATTGAACAAAACGTTCTTTGCCATTGCCATGGCCCGGATAAAAGACTTTCAAATCAAGACCCGGATGGAATTTTTTTATATGCAGCAGGTCGTCGGGGTCGTTGAAGGTATTCATGGTTGACGTCAGAATCTGCAAAAAGCCATTTCGTGACAGAAATTCTTCAAATGGCCTTTTGAGGAGGTTGAGCATTCCACGGGTCAAAAAAGCTGAAGCAATACGGCATTCAACGCTTTCATGTAATTCCTGAGTCAAAAGCTCAAGTAAAGATGGTGAACTGGCCGTTGAAACAACAAAGGGGTTAAGTATACAGTCGTTGGTTGACTGGTCTGGCAAAGGTTCATTTTTAGCATAAACCGCATGCAGGTAAACCCCATTATTGAAAGCACCACGACTTGCGGCGCGTTTCTGGCGAGTTTTCTCTATTTCCTCAAACGTAATCTCGTAATGGTCGGCAAGAGCCAGAACTACTTCAAGCACATCTGCAGCTTCTTTGGTAAACTCTGCCCGGTCTTTGACCTTGAAGAGCTCATGAGCTTCTTCGAGAAGCTTCAATCTTAAAAAATACTCGAGCTGAGACTTCTCAAGAGGGCGAATATCTGGTGTTTTGCCCTCGTTTATAATTATTTCCGGAATTTTATCCCGAACGAGTTTGCGATAAAAAATTGGCGACATGATGCAATTCTACCCCTCATAAACAGCCAAATCAATCGATTTCCTCTGCCGACTCTCAATTCACAAAACTCACTGAACGGGCTTTGCATCAGTTTATTCTGAGAATCATTAAATATTTGAAAATTCACATTTACGAGAATCAGTTAGACCAGGGGAGTGCTTAAAGTTTTGCGGTTGCCATTCTCGTAACCAGCATGCGATCATTGCCGGTCACAAAAATCTTGTCTGATGAAACACCAATGAAGTCGTGGCCAAAAAAGTCAAAAATTGAACCTTTGATGGTAAATTCAGGAACCCTGCCCAGAAGTTTGTGACCATCAGTCAAAAATGCAACCTGTACCGGAGAAGCGTAGTGCCCGTCTGGCGTAAAATCTCCGCCGCTGGCAATCTGAACCATCAACCCGGGCTGACCATTCAATAGCTCCGCAAGCGACTTGCCGGCGTGCGGGATTTCGATATTGGCCCCTCCCAACGATGGAACGCTGTCATAGCTTCCGTCTGCACAACCGGTGTTTTCGAAGCCGTATCTCGCAGCTGTTTTTTTATCTGAATAGGGGCGGATAATCACGCCATCCTTAACAAGCCAGCGAAGGCTTTCCGGGGTGATTGTGCCTTCCATGTCAAAAGCCGGGCCAAATGTTTCAACCGGATCTCTGGCAATAACAAGGCTGAAATTGTCTGAAAAAACCTTCTGGCCGATCTGTTGTTGAAACAACGAGGCTTTGTTGCCAACCATTCTGGCATTCAAATCTCGTTGAAACAGTCTTGTAAGGGTTTGCTGATTTATAATTAATGGCGTTGACGCAGCCGGCATCGGTTGCAGGTTGTTGTAAGCAGAAATTACTTCACTGACCGCGTTTATGACCTTCTCTTCTTCAAGTTCGCGATCGACAAGGCCAAAAAAGGTGTCCATAATGCCGGTTGAACCCTGCTTTTTAAGAAGCAGGCTGAGATTTATATACGAATCAACATGTTCAAGCTGAAGTTGCCGGTCATTTTCAAGGCTGATGCTGACGTGACTGAGATTGACCTTGTTGCTGACCGCAAAGTCTGCATGACGGCTTTTTATCTCTTTCAGAATAAGACTGATGCGGCTGCACAGCTCAGAGTCGCTTATTCGCATGCTGTCCAGTCTGGTGCTGTGGGTCAGGTTTTCGGTGAGTGCTACATCGTAGTCTACGCCGTAGGCAAGACCCTTTTGGGCGCGGGCAAAGAGCTCTTCGCAGTTTACCTGGCCAAGCCCGCCGGCAACGCCTATTTTGCCGCCCTCAATTACACGACAGCCCGTTTTGGTAATATTTTTGCGGCGAACTGCCTGAATATCATTTTGAACGATACTGAGCGAAGTCTGTCTTACGGTTTGAGTCACTTTTTCGTGCATGCCGGGCCCCTTACTGAACATTGATTTCTTTGACCCTGACATAAGGGCCGCCAAAGCTGACCGGCAGAGGGTATTGCTCCATCTTGCCGCATCCGCCGCCGACAAAACTCAGAATTTCCAGCTCGTTTGAAACCGCATCGATCTGATCTAGGGTTTTCATGACGTTGCCGGTAATGACCGAAAATTTGACCGGCCGCGTTACCCTGCCATCTTCAATCAGATAGGCCATCGATGGCGCCAGAGTGAAGGTTGACATGCCTGAGCCATGCTTTACTGAATCGATCAGAATTCCGTGCTTTATGCCTGCAATCAGCTCATCTCTGGTGCAGTTGCCCGGTTCAATGTAAGTCGCAGTCATGCGAACAATTGGTTCAAATTCAAAATTTATGGAACGGGCGTTTCCGGTTGCCGATTCTCCCAGTTCTGCTGCTGTCGCGGCGCTGTGCAGCCTGCCCCTTAGAATGCCTCGATCAATCAACACGGTTTTTTCAGCGCGGTTGCCTTCGTCATCAAAAGGCGTAAAACCGCTGCCGGCGATATTGCCGTCATCAACGATGCTGAGCTGCTCAGACCCAACCCGTCTGCCGAGCTGCCATTCCTTTTTCATTCCTTCATCGCCAATCATAAAATCTGCTTCGCTCTTATGACCAAAACTTTCGTGTGCAAAAATGCCTGCTGCCATCGGTGAAAGTACAACAGTGTAATTGCCCCCGGCGATTTTTTCGGCATCAGTAAAGAAGCGGCGGGCTTTCTCGATATAATCTTTCGCTTCATGACGCAGACCGGCCAGATCGGTATATTGGCTTGTGGCTTTGCACCAGCTTTCGCTGAAAACATTCGCGCCATTTCCAAAGCTAAAACCAAGACGCAGGCCGGCTGTCTGGGTATCAAATGTCAGATCGGCGCCCATGCTTGAGCAGAAATGCTTGATGACTCTTGAGTCAGAATATGAAACCGACCAGTGGCTGATTTGATTGTCACCCGCTACCAGCGCCGCAAAAGATTCGGTAAGCTCAATTTTTTGAGCGAGCAGAATATTCTTGACGCTGCAGCTCGAAAACTTGCAAAAGTCGCCGGCGTTTGCCTGCATGCGTTTTACGGTCGGATGAGCCGAAATGTCGGAACTCGCCTGACCAAGCCCGGCAAGCCCGGCGAGCTCTGCGTCAATGCTTTCAAGATCGGTTGTTGACGCGTAAAACCAGCGGCTGCCGTCGAAAAGACGAATAAAAGCGCCGGTATCTTCTTTTTCTTTAACTTCTTCAAGGCGGCCGTTCTCAATGCGCACCACTGATCGAAAAAGCTTTTCGATACGCACGTCAGCGTAAAAACCTTCAGGAAATTTATACATCGTTTTCTCCAGATCAGCGAACATGTTCGCTATTCTGATTAAAATAGCGGGCTGTGTCAATCATTTCTTGCCGGTTTTATTCCTGGCAGGCGGTGAAGCGGCGCTCTAAAATGTGAGTCCAGGCGATACTGATGGCATCAGCCTCGTTGTCGTCTTTAACTTTTATTTTAAATTCATTTTCGATCCAGTGCACTACGTCTTCTTTACTGGCGTTGCCATAGCCGGTAATTGCCATCTTAACCTTGCGCGGCGGGTAAAAGAAAACAGGAATATCTCGTTCAGCGGCGCAAAGTCTGGCGACTCCGCGCAGTTCTCCCAGCGAAATCGGTGTGCGTGGCGAGGTGCGGGCCGGAAGAAAAACATCTTCTATCGCTATTTCAGCCGGCTCGAAACGTGCAAAAATTTCGAGCAGATATTCGCGAAGACGCAAAAGTCGTTTCTGAGTGTCACCCTTGTAAAGCGTAATGCCGTCGCTGAACACGAGTCGTTCAGCGTCGGCATCTATTGCGCTTATTCCGAGTTTGTCCGCGAGATCGAGCCCGATGACAATCTTACTCATTTTTTTTCGTTTTCTTTATCCTGTTCCAGCCTTTTTAAATGCTCCGGATCAGGAAAAAGAACCACCGAAACCGCCGCAGAAATGCCGCCTGTAATGCCAGACAGGCCTATTGAGGTGTGCCCTGTGTATTCGGCATAAAGAAGAACCGGAAACATTACACAGAACATGAAAACCATGCGTTTGATCATGTGTGGTGGGAGCTTGCTCATCTGTTGGGGTTACTCCCGGTGTTGGGGCGCCTTGGTCTGCGAGACTGATTGCGGGAAAATCTTCGCTTGCGGTCTGGGCGCTGGCCTGATGGCTGAGTGTTATTGTCGGTCGGACGATAACGGCGCGGGGGTTCCATGTCGGCTATCGGAGCCTGAGATAAATGATTTTTAAGGGGCGGCTTGTATGCTGCTTCAAGTTCTGCCTCTTCATCTGAAACGATATTCAGGGCAGATCTGGCAGCCTTGTCGGCTGTTTGTTCTGCCTGTTCGCGTTCGTGTCTTACCATTGCCAGTGCAAGCTTTATAGCATCTGTGTCTTCGTCTGTGTGCCCGCCAAAGTTTTCAAAAAAACGATGATGAGCTTCATCGCATTCGTTGGGTAAACGTCGGTCGAGTGACGGGTTATCTCTTTCAGATGCCTGGGCATTTATCAGTGGTGCAGCGTTGACCGGTCTTGCTGGCATATCGGTATGCGCGACCGGGGCCGGTTGTCTTGTGGCCGGGCGGTTGTCTACAGGGGGTCTGTTGTCTCTTCTTTGTGGCTGACGCTGAAAGTTTTCGTTCTCGCGGTCGTTTCGAGATTCATTGTTTGGCCGGGGTGAGTGCTGCGGGCGATTACGTTCTCTTTCTTCGTTTCTCGCAGCGGGAGCTTGAACTTCTTTTTCGGTGGCTGCCGGCAAAGCATTTTCAGAATGTCTTGGCTCGGGTCGGCCCGCCTGATGCCCAGGTATTCTGATTGCTTCTTTGCGCGTTTCTGCCATCTGGCGGGCATCATGAAAAAATGCCTGCGGCAGAAAAGCGTTTATGTTGAATTCCTGGGCCGGCAGATTCAGCGCTTTTGCCAGCTGATTGCGTAAAGAATAAATATCCTCGTTGCTCCACTCTACCTGCGGCACAAGGTGTTTGAGCTTTTTTGCGGCATTGTCGGTGCGTAAAACACTGTAGTTTCCGGTCATGATGCCCTGAAAAACTTTCAGCTCATCCAGAATTTCGAGTGGATACTGGGTTTCTTTTTCGCCTTCAAAACCACATCTTTCAAGAAGCTGGGTCAGAGTTGTGTATACCGACATTCTAGCCTTGAGACCGTCATTGTGGCTTCTGAAGTCTTTCAGAAAAAGCGATTTCAGATATTCAAAAGGCGGCGTCTGGCTGAAACAGACAAGAAACTTGGTTAATGCTTTTTTGTGGCGTTCTGAACTTTTCTTTATCTCGTCAGCCAGGCTGTTTTCACGCGAGAAAATAGCAGAAATAACTTCTTCGGGCTTGCTTGAATAAGATTCTGGGGTTTTAAAACGCCGGCTTAGAATTTCGCCGGTTTTGCCCTGATAAATGCTTGATAGAATTATCAGGTAAAAATGAACGCTTGGGTCCATGATTTCGCGTTCGATCCAACGCCATAAACCCTTGCGGATATATTTGTTGCAGCGTTTATGCATGGTCGAAAGACATTCGTGAACAATAGCTTCTTTTAAAGCAAAAAGCAGGTCTTGCGAAACACCGGCAATACCAGTGGAACTGACAGGCTTATTCTCTGGTTGGCGCTGCTGGGTTTCCTGACGATGCTGAGTCTGTTGATCTCTTGGGCGTTGATCACGATCGTTACTTCGCGGACGCTCGTTGCGATCCTGACGATCTTGACGATGCTGGACCGGCGGTGGTTCTGGCTTGACGATATTTTCGAGTTGCACCTCGATAATAGGGCAGCGAATGCGCGAAGATTGAGTGCTTACGCTTTCTGTGCCTTTGCGTATAAGAATAATGGCTTTTTTTATACGGGTAGCTGTGACTTCCCGTTCTTTCTGAAACAGCTTTGCCTTGCCAGGAAGCGTATATTTTTGACCAACGCCGAGATGTGGCACAGAAACGTCGATGATGATGTATTTTTCTTTTTTGCCATCAGGGGCGCTGAAAACCAGATCAATGGTTTCTTTGCCTTTATCCAGGGGACTGTCCATTTCTGAAAGTTTCCAGTCACCGGTACCGACACGCTGCTTGAGGCTTTCGATCACTTTTGCTGCGTTAGCCTTGAGACCCTCTTTTATTTTCTTGTATTCGTGCTCAACACTGACTTTTTCGGGCTTCTTTGGCAGATTTTCTGCCTTCTTCGATTCATTAATCACAAATAAAACTCCATTTTTGAAAGCTGATTGTTAAAACCTGCAGCTTTTCGATTGTTTGACGCAGCATATAAAACTGCGCTTCTGCGCGGATTTATAAAGGCCCCGTGCAGCCTTTCCCCTTCTGAATCAGAAAATTATTCAAGCTGGGGTGGTGAACGAAATAATATGGTGCGTTCTCAGAAACGAAGTGGGTTCTGTTCTGATATTGTCTGCACCATTCTGTTTTAACAGCCCTGGCAGGTCGTGATCAAGAGTAAACAGCCCGAGTCGGGAAAAAATCGGATGAAAAAGGTCTTCTATTACACCCATGATTTTGCCCCTGCTACGAAGGTAATTCACTAGAACCACCCTGGCGCCCGGCCTGGCAACCCTGAAAATCTCTTTGATCGCTTTACCAGGATCTGATACAACAGTTAAAACATAAGCTCCAATGAGGTAATCAAATGAATGGTCTGCAAAAGCAAGATTTTCTACATCCATTTGCACTAGATTGACTCGACACTTGCTGGTATACGCCTTCTGTTTAGACTCTTTGAGCATACCGAAGCTGTAATCAAACCCGATAACTTCAACATCTCTCGGGTAATACTCCAGCCCCAACCCTGTGCCAACGCCGATTTCCAGTATTTTTGAGCCGGCTGCAGGGTCAAGAACCTCGACAGCTCTCTCGCGACCAGACTCAAGCCATGGCTTGAAAAACAGGTCGTAAAGTGAACTGACGCGATCATAGGTGTGTTGAATGTTTTGCGAACTGATCAACATGCTCTCCGCTTAACAAATCTATCTGTGCGGTCTGCCAATCTAATGATAAACTTATAGCACATCCCGGCTGATTTTGGCAAGTAGCATAAACTCATGAGCAGGGCAAACGCATTAAATTCATGGATTCCGGGTCTGCGCCCGGAATGACGTAATCCGGTTCAATTGAGAATCTAATGTGTTTTAGTGCGTTCGTTCTGAACTCTAAGTTATAGACATGTAATTGCCCCTCTGGTATACTCTAGGCACTGTACGATCTCAATGCAAAATAACGGGCAAAAAGGAAGCTTACATGGTCAGACCGCTTTATCCCCTGAAAACCCCGCCAGGGAAGAAATCTTCAGCGCCGCCCGTTCCCCTCTGGAGAAATCCTCATTTGCTCGGTGCTGCAGCGATAGTTCTCGTGCTTGGCACTGTTATGGTCTATCATTTGAGCCGCTCTAATATCATTAACCCCGAAGTTACGCCGGGCGCTGATGACGGCGTTTTTTCTTTTCTGAAACCATCCAGATATTTCAGTTCCGGGGCTAAAGATCTGCAGGCAAGGCATCATCAACAATTGGCTAAAATGGGTCTGGCCACTGCTTCTGAGGCGTTGAGTCGTAAGATAGAGGCTAAGAATATGCGCGAAGAGCGACGTATTATGGCTATTCAAAAATATGAGGCATCGCGTGAGAATTCTGTCAGATTTCAGCAGGGTCGTGAAGAACTTCGAAGAAAACTCGATTCTTCTACTTCTATGCAACTTAAAGAGGCTGTTGTAGCCCTTGAAGATTCAGACAACCTTGGCATCATGAAGCTTGAACGTCTGCTCGAAGAAAAACTTCTGACTCAAGGGGCGGCTCATGAAGATCTTGATGTTATCATTCACGCCTATGATGTTCTTGCAAAAACCTATGAAAGTAAAAACATGACCGATAAGGCTAAAGAGGCCTACGTTAACGTCTTCAAACTTATGAAAAAACAGGCCCCCGATTCTCAGGGGCCCGACTGGGACAATGCTATAAGTGATGTTGAGCAGATGGTGACTAAATCTCCTCACAATTGAGTATGCAATTATCATCCAACGGAATATTATGCGAAAGAAGCGGAGCCAGTTCAGAAACCGGGCGCATTATGACAAAGCGTCTGGTTTCTTTGGGAGCGAGGCTTTTTTCTTCGTGTCTGAGTTCGTTTATCAGTTTGCTGGTGTTCAGATTTGAATCCGCAAATGACGGGAAAATGCTGAGATGCTGAATAACCTTGTCTGTGGTGTTAACGACATAGCCGCCGATATAGACGTAGTTGCGGTCAATTCTAACACCGGTTTTTTTAACGACAACCGGGCCGGCAGTGATCTGGGGCAGTCTCACGTATTCTGCGCCAACTTTCTTGAAGGCGTAAGCTTTGCCTGGCTTGAAAGCTTCCGTGGTTTTTTTTGCAGCCTGTGCAAAATGACTGTTAAAAGAGAGAGCAATCAGAGACGCAAGAATGAGCCCGAAATGCTTTTTGTTTACTTTCATTTGTTTGACCTCGACAGAATCTTCTTTGATTTATCTATCGACCGTTTAAAATAAGGAGCTTAACTCTTTTGAAAATTTATTTTTCCAGAAATCATAAACATGTTCATCAGGGGGTAACACTCGTTGAAATCCTCGTTGCGCTGTCTATATCTTCTCTGGTAATGTTGCCGATTATCCTGTTGTTTGGCGTCTCCGAAAAGGTAACATACAAGAGTATAAATGAAGTAGTAGCCTGCAACCTGGCACTTCAAAAGGTTGAAGAGCTTAAAAGCCGCCCTTTTGAAGAATTGCGCAAAATTATTGAACTCGATGCTGTCGATGCGGTAGAAGGCCCCTTTAAAGAAGTGATTTTGCCGCTTGAGGTCAACGGGGTCTGGAATTCGCCTGGCGTTGAGTATGCGAGAGAAACGAGACTTTCATTTTATCCCAATATAGATCCTGATCCATCCAGACCTGATTTTGAATTGCAGAAGCGCCGGGTGCGCATCAGAGTCATTGTTAAATTTAACGAAGCGGTCATGGGCAAAAAAAACAACGAAAAAATGTTTGAACTCGCAACCATTCTTGGTGATGAGACCCTCGGTGCCGGCCTCAATGCCTCTTTTCCGATGACGCTGAACAAGCCTTGAGAGGTAACTGATGAATATTCAAACCAGACCGGATGACAGACGCGCAGTAACTCTTGTTGAAATCATGATTTCGATTCTGATTCTTGGAATCGTACTCTCAATCGGCTACGTGTTTATAAATCGAACCTTTATGAGCCTTGAACGCCAGCGCCAGTCTCTCGATACACTGCATGAAGCACGCAATTTTCTTATGGTTATAGAACGGGATCTGCGTGAAATGACAGAAGTTGTCGAGCTTGATACCATATTCAAGAGCAGCTTGTTTGAAGAAGAAAACGCTCTGCTCTACAAGCTTACGATTCTAGTTCCCAGGCGTGGCAGCGACAAGATTTTTGAAAAAGTTACCTATTCGTATGAAGGGCCCGAAAAACATCTTGACAGTGACAAGGCGCAGAAGATAATTTACCGTCAGGTCGAGGGAGGCGTTAAAAAGCCTCTTATAACCAAACAGATGAATTATCTTAAAATATGGGGCACCGACGGAACGATATTTCGCAACCGGCACCCCGACGAAAGTCTTGTGGCTTACCGTGACTATCTTGCTCCTCACTACTATCATCCCTCAAACCCTGCTGCGAAGGGTCTTAAAACCCTCTCCGGGATCAAAGGTATTGAAGTTCAGCTCTCTATGCATGAAATGTATGATTCAGAGCGCAAGCCGATAAAGCAGCGCACTTTTATTACCCGTATATATTCAAGAATTCTCAATGCAAAGTATGAATGATTCGCAAATAAGCCCAAAGCCATTGTCATAAGCCAAGGAGATATACAGTGAAAACCGCCACCATTCGAAAAAAGTTTCTTGATTTTTTTGGCAGAAACGACCATAAAATCGAAAAATCAGCTCCGTTGATTCCACAAGATGACCCGACAATTCTTTTTATAAGCGCCGGAATGGCGCCTTTTAAGCCATATTTCCTTGGCCTCAAAAAAGACCTGAGTCGTGCTGCCTCATGCCAGAAGTGTTTTAGAACGACAGATATCGAGAATGTCGGGTATACAGCCAGACACCATACATTTTTCGAGATGCTTGGCAACTTCAGCTTCGGAGACTACTTTAAAAAAGAAGCTATCGCCATGGCCTGGGAATTCATCACCAAAGAAGTTAATCTGCCTACAAAGCAGCTGTATGTAAGCGTTCATCACAGCGATGACGAAGCTCTCGAAATTTGGCATCGTGATATCGGCATACCACGCGACCGTATCGTAAAACTTGGCGACAAAGACAACTTCTGGACAATCGGAGTCGGCCCTTCTGGCCCCTGCTCAGAAATATATATCGATCAGGGCCCCGAAATCGGTTGTAAAAGCCCCGATTGCGCACCAGGCTGCGATTGCGCCAGGTTTCTTGAATTCTGGAATCTCGTTTTTACCCAGTATGATCGCGCTGAAGACGGCTCTCTGACGCCGCTTGAACGTAAAAACATCGACACGGGCATGGGACTCGAAAGACTTGCATCTATACTTCAGGGCAAGTTTGACAATTTTGAAAACGATGTGTTTGTGGGCATTGTCAATAAGGTCGAAAACCTTACCGGGCATACTTTTAATGAATCACCCAAAATAAGAACTGCTCTTAAAGTCGTTTCTGACCACGCAAGAGCTCTTTCGTTCGCCCTTGCAGACGGAGCATTGCCAGGCAATGAAGGCAGAGGCTACGTATTGCGCAAAATTCTGCGCCGCGCCTCAAGATTCGGTTACAGTTACCTCGGCCAGGATAAGCCCTTCCTGCACCAGATTGTGCCAACCGTGGCCGAAATCATGCACGATTACCCCGAAGTGGCCGAAAACGCTCAGCACATCATCAGAATCGTTAAAAATGAAGAAGAGCGTTTTTTGCAGACCCTTAAAACCGGCAGCGACATGCTCAACGACTATATCAGCGAACTCAAACACAACAAAAAAGACGTGCTCGCAGGCGACAGGGCTTTTCTGTTGCACGATACTTACGGTTTTCCGCTCGATCTTACCAGAGAAATCTGTCAGGAAGAAAAACTCAAGGTCGATGAAGCGGCTTTTAATACCGAACTCGAAAAACAGCGCGAACGCGGAAGAGCCAACGTCGTTTCTGCTTTCGTGAATTTTCAGGCCGTCAACCCCGGCGATTACAAACCTACCAGCTTTGTTGGCTACGAAACTATGCACGATACAGGCAAGGTTCTTGATGTCGTCGAAGCTAAAGACAAGGTGCTTGTAATTACCGATAAAACTCCATTCTACGCCGAATCTGGCGGCCAGATTGGCGACAAGGGCATTATCAGCTCAGATAGCGCCGTGTTCTCTGTCGAAACCACAGAAAAGGCCGAAAATGTGTTTCTTCACATTGGCTCATGGAAAACAGCCGCAAAATTTGCCAAAGATGCAGTCGTAGATATGCAGGTCGATAAAACCACCCGGCGTGCCACCATGCGCAATCATACCGCTACGCATCTGCTGCACAAGGCACTTCAGGAAATTCTTGGAGACCATGTAAAACAGGCTGGTTCAATGGTTACCCCCGAACGCCTGCGCTTTGACTTCACACATTTTGAGAGCATTGGCCACGATGTTCTCGAAAAAATCGAAAACCGCGTTAATGAACAGATTCTTGAGGCTTATAAAGTTAACACGACCGAAACAAGTTTCGATGAAGCGGTTAAGACCGGTGCGATGGCTCTTTTTGGCGAAAAATACGGCGATCGCGTCAGGATAATCAGCGTTGGCAATTATTCAAAAGAACTTTGCGGTGGTACGCATATTGGCAATTCTGCCGAAATCGGTCTGTTTTCGATTGCTTCTGAATCCTCAATCGCAGCAGGGGTTCGCCGCATCGAGGCGGTCACCGGTGCCTCTTCTTTGAATGTGCTGCACGATATGCGAAAAGTTGAGCGGGATATCGCAAAAGTTCTTGAATGCGATCAAAAAAGTCTTATGCCCAAAATCGAAAAAATTGTCGCCGAGTCGAGAGAATTGCGGCGTGAACTCGATAAAATGCGCAAATCCGATGCTCTCGGCCGTATCGAAAATGTCAGGGCTGCTGCCCGTCAGATCGGTGGTATGTCGGTAATTCTATCGCGCACCGAAGGTCTCAGCGTTGATGAAATGAAGGATATTTCTGACCAGCTTGTTGGCAATGCCGGCGAAAAAACTGTGGTGTTACTCGCCACTGGCGGAGAAAAAGCGGGCTTTGTTCTTAAACTTACCGGCGATCTGGTTAAAAAAGGTCTGCATGCCGGCAAGCTGATTAAAGATATTGCTAAAGTCGCTGGTGGCAGCGGTGGCGGCCGACCTGACATGGCTACAGCCGGAGGCAAGGACGTCGAAAAAATCGACGCCGCTCTTTCTGAGGCCGAAAAATTGATTACCCAGGCTTTGGCCGGTTAATGAAAGTTTTAGCTCTCGATATCGGAAAAAAGCGCATCGGAGTTGCCTGTTGCGATCGTCTCGAAATTGCCGCCTCGCCGTTCAGCGTGGTGAAGGCTGGCAGAACTGCTGTTGATGAAGTTATTAAAATCATCGCCAACGAAGCGGTAGAGATTGTCGTAATCGGGCTGCCGGTGTCTTTTGACGGTGTTGAGAGAGAATCTTGCGAACGAGCGCGTTATTTTAAAAACGAACTCGAAAAAAAGACGACTTTGCCGATAGATTTTTTTGATGAACGATTTACAAGTAAAATTGCTGAAGCTTCTCTAATCGAAACAGGTATGCGCCGAGAACAACGTCGAGAAGTCATTGACGCTGTGGCAGCCTCGTTGATTCTCAGAAGTTATCTTGATTTTCGACGAAACCATGGCATCGAGCCATGATAAAAAGGATTAAATATGAGCAGTCTTAAATATAAATGCGTGCTGGTGTGCGAAGACATACGTCAGGAAGTCGGCGGAAGAGTCAGCCTGATGGGAGTACTTGGTTCAAAACTTCTTGTTCAAAGCTTTCCGTTGCCGTTTCCAAAGCTTTGTCTTTTTATCGAATGGGGAGAAATAGTCGGCAAAGTGAATGTCACTCTCAATATCATCCCGCCAGACGGCGTCGAAATTCCAAAAGTCAAACCCTCTGCGCCCATTCAGGGGCAGCCTGGTCTTGTCGCTCGCTCAATGATAGTTCTGAGTAATTTTGCTTTTCCGGCACCCGGTAATTACGTATTCGAATTTGAGGCTGACGGTAAGGTTGTGGGTCGCGAAAATTTTCTTGTTGAAAAATATGAAGGCCCGATTTCGGCTCCAAACTGAATATGAATAATGCATCGGTAAACAGTGGCTTTGCTGCCATTCTTGAATCTGCTCTTAATAACCCTGACAGCTTTCTCGAAAAGATAAGGCCGGCTTTGACACCAATTTCTGATGCCAAATTCGATGCTCTTGCCGGAGTTCTTGAAACCGGCGGAGTTGTTGACAGGCAGCTTGTGGCCAGAGTTTTTATCGAGCACACCGGCAAAGAGGGCGCTGCTTACCTGACGGCTAAAATTGATATCAAGCGCCCAAAGCTTTTTCTTGAGGCTGCTGTTATTCTCGGAACCCTCAAATACGAACCTGCCCTCGAACCGCTTAGATCGGCTCTGTCGGGTTCAGCTCCAGAACTGGTGCTGCCGGCGGTTAAGGCAATCGCCATGTTACCTGCTTCGCGCTCAGTTGATGGCACTCTTGTTGATTTTTACCTTACCTGTACAGACGAAACCAAACTTGCTGCGAGCATCAGGTATTTGCTCGCCCGTCACGAAAATATCGTGCCCGAAATGCTCGAAAAATACCGCGGCCTTAACGCCGATCGACGAATGTGGGTGCTAAAATTTTTGTGTGAAACAGCTAACCCTGAGTCTACAAAACTTTTTAGTGAAGAACTTGATACCGAACCCCTTGAACGCGGCCTTTATGCGGTAAGGGGCCTGGGAAAAATAGCCTCAGAAAAGGCTGTGGAAGTTCTGAAAAAACATTTGCACAATCCCGAGTGGTTTTTGCGTAAGAGAATTGTCGAAGCTCTGGGCATGACCGGAAAAGCCGGCGCTGTTGAGCCTCTGCTGACCATGCTTGGCGATGATTCTGTTCAGGTGCGTGCCGCCGCCGCAGAAAGCCTCTCAAAGGTCGGCGGCCTGCAGCCTGAATTGTTGATCAAAAAGCTCGAACAGGCTGATAAAACGACCAAAATCAATCTTGTTCGAGTAATGGGGCAGCTCAAAAATGAACAGTTTATAAAACCACTTGTAGAAGTTCTTAAAGATCGAGAGGCTTTGTTTTTCAGTATAGATGCAATCGGCGATTCTGGCTTTGCGCAAGCAGAATTTTCGTTGCGCCGATTGCTTAAAGATGACGTCTGGTTTAATCGCCTGAATGCATTAGAAGCCTTGTCAAAGTTACATATAGCCGAACTTGAACAAATTGCCGTTGAAGCCGCTCAGGACGAAAACGATATGGTGCGTCACTCTGCTGCAAGAATTCTGGCTGCACTTAAAAGCGGCAATAATAAAAAATCCTGATCGGATCAGTTGTCGGCTTTTTTGCCAAATACAATTCTATGAGCATTCAGCAGAATGATTATCTTATTGCCTATTTTGCCGACTCCCCGCAGATATTCTATGTCTACGCTCTCACTTACTCTACTGGGGGGCTCGATTGCTGTTTCTGGTAATCTTATAACTTCGTGAACACTGTCTACAAGAAACCCTGCTTTTACTTTTTCTTCTTCGAACGAAAGAATGACTATCTGATTTGAACTTTTATGTTCGCCATCGCCTAGTTTAAGGCGCTGGCGCGTGTTGATTACTGGCACGATTTCACCACGCAGGTTGATAACCCCGTCTATATGCGCAGGAGCCTTGGGCACCCTGGCTATCGGAAGCATGTTGATAATTGCTTCAACCTGTTGAATTTCGAGCGCATAGGTCTCGCCCGCCATGACAAAGGTTACAAGCTGTACCAGTTCGATGGTTTCTTTAGTCTCTTCTTCTTCAGCAACCTCGGCGTAACTGCCCGAAATAGAAGCCGGAATCTCGGCGGGAGCAGTTTGCGCAGATTGCGCAGGCTGAGCAACTGGTTTAACAATGGGTTTGGCAATTGTGTTCTGCGTCGGCTGGCGTTCTGGTTGTTGCCTGGGTTGAGGGGCGACCGGTTGTCTGGTTGGCGGCGGAGACGCTACCGGTGCAGGTTTTGGTGCCGGTTGTCTTGCCGGTTCATCGGCGGCTTGCTTTAATATTGGTGCCGGCGCTGAAGTGGGCAAAATATCTGTCGGCAACACTGTTGAATTGAAGTCTTCTACGCTGATGGCAGTAACTTGCGCTGCAGCAATTTCTGAGATCGCTTCTATGCTGTTGCTGATTTCCTGCAAATTGCTGCTGGTAGCAAGAAGCATCGTAAAAGACAGGTCAAATTTTTCGTTTTCCAGTTCACCTATGTCAGGAGTTGATTTGATGATATCGCACTGAAAATCATCAAGTGTCCGCAAAATCATGAATACTCTGGGGCCTTTCAGAAGGCAATCTGAAACTATTTCTACCTCAAGCAGGGCAACGCTTTTCCCTGATTCAAATGCTCCCACAATAGATGAATGTTCATAGTCTGTGAGATTAAGATTTTTAGGGGAAGCTTTGGTATTGCCTTCTGCCCTGGCTGTATTTTGCGATTGAGAAGGGGCGGGGGAGTTCTGATTTTTTGTATCAACCAGACTGAAGAGTTTTTTCTCTATGGGAGCAATGTCAGTTGCGAAAGCCGTTGGCTCTGCGCAGGCATTGATCAAAGTTCGCAAAAGCTCGATTGCTTCAAAAATTATGTCGACCAATTCGCTGTTTATTGGTGCCTGTTCATCAGAAAGTTTTTCAAAGACGTTTTCCATGCTCCCGGCAAGTTTGGCGGGCTCAGTAAAACCGTTTGTTTCGCTCATGACTCTTATCAAGGCACATGATGCCGTTATTTCTCTCAGAGGCTCTGGATTAGCAGGGTTTTGTTCGAGTATCAGCAGGGCATTGCCCATTTTGTCCAGTCCATCCATGGAGCTCTCGATAAAAATGTGCAGGTTTTCTGAGGCGTTCTGAGTCACGACAGGCACTCCATTTTCGTGCTGTAATTACTGCCTGGCCAGATATTATTTATTTTCATGATTGTATTGTCTGACCTTTCTGAAAAAATGATGGAATATCGAGAATCAGAGCAATGCTGCCATCGCCACGCATGGTTGCCCCCATAATGCCAGGAAGTCCGCCAAGAAGGTTCCCCAGCGATTTTATAACGATTTCCTGCTGCCCCAGAAGCTCGTCGACCATAAAACCTGCCCGCTTTTCGCCCGCAGAGCAGACAACTATGGAAATCTCGTCTTCCTTGGCGGCAATATATTTTTGCTCTTCTTCTGAAGTTGGCACATTCAGCACATTACGCAATCTTATGATGGGCAGAACATCTCCGCGAAGAAGAGTTACTTCCTGGTGCTGAACGATGTTTATGTCGCTTTTATTTATATCCATGGTTTCAAGTAGCGAACCGAGAGGTATTGCAAACATTTCTGCGCCGACTCTGACCATAAGAGCCGGTAAAATTGCGAGAGTGAGTGGCAGTTTGATGATTACTCTAGAACCCTCGCCAACCTTAGATTCAAGCTCAAGCACGCCATTGAGGTCTTCCAGTTTTCCCTTGACGGCATCCATGCCGACTCCCCGGCCCGAAAGATCGCTGACTTCTTTAGCCGTCGAAAAGCCTGGTAAAAAAATTGTTCTGATAATCTCTTCGGGGGGCATTTTAGCCATCTGTTCTGGCGTGTAAATGCCTCTTTCGACTGCCAGACGCCCTATGATCGTAGGATCCACGCCTTTGCCGTCATCCCTCACTTCTATCAGAACGTTGTTGCCTTCGTGACGGGCAACCAGAGTTATGGTGCCGACTTCGGATTTTCCCTTGGCCAGGCGCTCTTCGGGTGATTCAATGCCGTGGTCTATCGCATTTCTTATGAGATGAACCATTGGGTCGCCGATTTCGTCAATAACCGTTCTGTCCATTTCGGTGTCTTTGCCCTCTAACACCAGGTTTATTTTTTTGTTCAGTTTCTTAGAAAGGTCGCGAACCATTCTGGGAAATCTGTCGAAAACCTGCTCTATGGGCACCATGCGCACTTGCATTACAACGTTTTGCAATGATGAGCTGATATGGGAAACACGTGTCAGAGCTTCGTTGAGATCTTTAAGTTTGTGAGCTGTACCGATGTCTGCGAGTCGAGTTCTGTTGATGACCAGTTCCCCTACAAGGTTCATGAGTTCGTCTAAACGTCTCATGTCTACACGCACCGTCTGTGTACTATGTCTTTCTGCAGTCGGCGGGGCTTTAGCGGTCGCTGCGTCAGCGTGTTTTTCGTCCGCATGTATGGGTTGTTGAGGCACTGCGACTGGAGCGCGTCTTTTTGCCGGCGGAGGTTGCTCGGCAACAGGCTGGGGCGCCTGGTCTTGCTGGGTTGTTCTAAAGTCGTCGGGAGTGAGTCTTACGATGCTTACTGAATCAACTTCAGAAATAGATTCTACGGCTTCTCTTACTGCAGCTTCTTCGGCCTGACTGAAAACAAGTTTTTTGAAAGAAAGGTCAAACTTTTCGTCTTCAAGATCTTTAATGTCCGGAACAGACTTGATTATCTCGCAATTCAGCTCTTCAAGAGCCCTGTTAACCATAAAGGCTCGCGGAGCTTTCAAAAGGCAGTCGTTGACAAGGGTCACCATAACCATAAAAATATGGGTTCCCTGATTTTGTGCCTCGATCAGTAGCTGTTGCTCATATTCGTTGACAGATATCCCTGCGAGAAGGTCTTCTGCCGAATGTGCGGCGGCCTTCGGCTGCGAAACTGGC